>JAYTVY010000301.1:0-9837 GCA_043743755.1 Bryobacterales bacterium
ATTTGCAGTCCAGTATGGAAGTGTTTTTGAGAGCCATGATCGTGGCGATTCCTGGTCGAAACTCGCCGGCGGTGATTCCGCCATGGGTCAAATCCGTGCGTTGGTAGTGAGAACCAAGCCTCACGATGAATTACTGGTGCTTACTCAAAGTCACGGAATCTTTGCATTACCATTGGAGGCCGCCGCTACCGGCGTGCCGGGCGCAACACAATGACGGTTAACCAGAGCTTTACAATACTAGAGGGAGAGGAAACAATATGAGCCTAAAAAAGAGGCACGGATTGCGTGGAACGCTGTTGGCGGGGGCGGTGCTGCTTGCTTGCACACTGCACCTTACCGCTCAAACCACCGCAACCAAGAAGAAATATGATTCCGATGGCGACACGTCGCCCCGATACTCGGTCGGTGTCTTCGGCGGCGTTCAAGTCTGGCATCTTCGGCAGCAGAACGCGCCTTATCCAAACAGTCTCGAAAAAGGCGGTGTGTTCGGTATCCGCGCCGATCAGGACTTCTGGCGGTATGCCGGCATCGAAGAGCAATGGTCGGTATACGCGGTCAACAATCTCCGCCTGCGACCGTTCCAGCCGTCAGCGGTGCAAACCATCGGCTTCGGCGCCCGCAATGGGCAGGTTTATATCGGCCCGCTGTTTTACCTTACGCCGAGAGAAGCCCGCGTCCGCCCGTTCTTCACCGTCGGTCCGGCATTCCAGTATTTCTGGCCCACTGACGACGCCGGCTTCGAAGGCCGCAAACCCCCGCTGAACGCCGGTCAGATCGACGGCCGCAATGGCCCCGCGCTGGTCTTCGGCGGCGGCATCAAGGCCGGAATCTCGCCGCGCTTCGGCATCCGCGCGGATGTTCATGGCATCCTGACGCGTAACGAACATTTCAATCTCTCGGGCATTCCCACGGGACCTGGCTCGGTATTTATCCAGCCCGGCGGAAAGCTGATCGGCGTGCAAGCCACCCTCGGTCTCGATTTCCGGTGGCACCGGCCGGCGCCTCCGCCGCCGCCCCCCCCGCCGCCGCCTCCTCCGCCTCCGCCACCGCCGCAGCCCAAGGACATCTCCATTTCCGTGAGCGCTGTCCCCACCACCGTCTGCGCCGGTGAAATGGTGCGCGTTTCCGCCTCCACCAATCCCGCGCTTCCCGATTCCGCTTATCAGTGGAGCATCAACGGCGAAAATACGAGTACCGCCAAGGTCCTGCAATTCGGCACCACTGGCCGTACCGCGGGCAGCTACCAGATCGGCCTCACAGTCAGCGCAGCCGGCTACAACAACGGAACCGGATCTACTTCGGTCACCGTCCGCGAGTACCGGACTCCCACCGGATCCGCCTCGGCTTCCCCGAGCGTCCTGAAGATCGAGAACGGCAAACCGGTGCCCACTTCCACGCTGAGCGCGAACTTCAGCGGCCAGTGCGGCGATCCCATCGGCCCGGCCAGCTTCACCGCCTCCGAAGGCACGGTGAACGGCAACATTTACGATCCCACCACGGTGCGCTTCGATACGGCCGGCGGCCAGCAGCAGAAGGAAATCACGATCACCGCCACCGCTACCGATGCTAAGGGTGGCAGCGGTACCGCCACCACCACCATCACCGTGCAGCGCGCCAATCCGCCGGTCAAACGGCTCCCCGATCTGGTCTTTGCACGGGGCAGCGCGCGCGTCAACAATTGCGGCAAGCGTCTCCTGCTCGAAGAGCTCAAGACGTACTTGGATCAGGATCCCACCGGCCAGGTTGTTTTCGTCGGACATATCGACGAGAAGGAATCTAAGCTCAAGGATCTCGATCTCAAGCGGGCGCTCAACGCCGCCGCCGTCATCAGCGGAGGCAAGGGCATCTGCCTGAACTTCGCTTCCTCGCAGATTCTGGTCGGCGCCGCCGGCAAGGACCAGGGCGCGGCTGACTTCCAGCCGTACTTCTGCGGTACTTCGGCCACGCCGGTTCACGAGCGTGGTGGTCAGACCATCACCGCCAGCGATCAGCGGGCTCAGTTCCGCCGCGTTGAGATCTGGTTCGTTCCAACCGGTGGCACGCTGCCTCCGTCCGCCAGCGGCTACAAGTCGGCCGCTGACCAGGGCGCCGGCAAACTCGGCTGCCCGAAGTAGTCTCACTCTAGCCAGAAGCGGCCACCGGGTTCTCAATGAACCTGGTGGCCGTTTCTGTTTTTACGCACAGAATATAGAAGATGCCCAAAACACAGCGGCCCGACCCCGAGCCGCGCTGGCCGCCCATGCTGGCGCTGCTGGCGGTAGCCGCCCTGCACTATTCCTTGCCGTCCGCTCTTACCATCGGGCCAGCCTGGTTGCTAATGGTAATAGTCGCGGTCCTGCTGGTTCCGACCATCATCACCCATCGAGCCGGCAAGCACGCCTGGAACGCGATCTGTGGACACACTGTCGTCGGCATCGTCACCGCTGACGTCGTCGCATCGCTCGGACTTCTGGTCAGCCGCCTGCCCGCGCATTCGGAAACCCCCTTGGTCCTGCTGCGCGCCGCCGTCGGCCTGTGGGGCTGTAATGTCCTGGTCTTCGCCGTCTGGTATTGGCGGCTGGACGCCGGAGGGCCCAACCAGCGCGATCTCCAGGGTTCGCACACCGACGGCGCCTTCTTGTTTCCGCAAATGGTTATGGATCCCGACCTCAAGAAGGCCGCCGGCGAGATCGACTGGCGCCCCGGATTTGTCGATTACCTGTTCCTCGCCTTCAATAGCAGCACCGCCTTTTCCCCCACCGACGTCCCCGTGCTTTCGCGCTGGGCCAAGGGCATGATGATGGTTCAGGCCACCATCTCATTCACCACCGTGGTGATTTTGGCCGCCCGGGCCGTAAATATCCTCTAGTCATAACCACGTTTTTCGGTGTACATTCTATACATGCCAATCGGGGGAGCAGGCCACGTTTAGCGCGTTGGTCCTGATTGAAGAGTCCTCGGCCGGGCTCATCCTGGGAGAGCTTGCGGTGGAGTCGCGGCTGGTCTCCATATTACGCAGTCTCGATCGCGTGCCGGACACCAATCACGAGATCGCCCGGCTGCTGAATTCCACCGATCCCGATCTTGTATTCGTCGATCTAACCGCCCCGGAGCGCGCGCTTGCGCTGATCGACGCCGTGCTGAATCACGCTCCGCGAACCGCCATAGTGGGCCTTTCAACCGCATCCTCGGCCGGTCGTCGCGACGTCTTTGATCAGGCTGGCGTGGCCGCTTATCTTGAAATGCCCCTGACCCTCGAGGGCTTCGCGGACAGCGTTCGAAACGCGATTCACAAAGTGCGCTCCGAAGTCTCCAGCAAGCTCAGCGTTTTCTTGCCGGCCAAAGCCGGAAGCGGCAGCACCACGGTGGCTTTGAATGTAGCCGGGGCGCTCGCCGGGCCTGGACAAAAAACGCTCCTGATTGAGGCCGATTTGCATTCGGGCGTGGTGGCTACCCTTCTCAACGTTACTCCTCACTTGCCGCTGGTGGATGCGCTGGCGAACGCCGCCACCCTGGATTATTCCGCGTGGACCCAATATGTGGTGCAAGCCGGCGGCATCGATGCGCTGCTCACGGACCGCGCCAAAACCCGGCCGCTGCCCAGCTGGATGAACTATCACCAGTTGCTGCGGTTCGCGCTGACCCGCTACCAGCACGTGGTCGCGGATCTGCCGGAGGTGATTAATGAGGCCACCGAGGAACTGGTTCGCGGCGCGCATGCTGTCCTGGTGGTCTGCACGCCGGAGGTGCTGTCGCTTACGCTGGCCCGCCACCGCCTCGCGGAGTTGGAGCGCCGCCAGGTTCCTTCCGTGCGCGTTCACGTGATCCTCAACCGCTGGCACACGCACGATATGAAACCCCAGGAGGCCGAGGAGTTTCTAAAGCACAAGGTGGTGGCCGCGCTCCCGAACGACTACAAATCCGTGAATGACGCCATCGTCTCCGGCACCTTGGTTCCCCCCGATTCGGACCTGGGCCGCCACATCGCCGCCCTCGCGAAATGGCTCTCGGGAGAAACCCCCGAAGTCGTCTCCCCCAAGCCCAAGGCGAGCTCCTGGTTCGGCCGCTGAGACATGTTCGGGGTCATCAGAATGATTAAGACCCCGCGAAGGGGACTTCTAAGAAGGAGAAGAAGCCTCTCCAGTAGAGTCGGCGCAGACGCATGTCCATATACTGCCTGGGGAAGCTCAAAAGAGGAGTGTCGATCATTTCTGCAGGCCGCTGCCAAGGACGCAGGTGTAGGCGTGTCATTCGATGTCGATCCAGAGGACGAAATGTTCTGAACGAGCCTGCGCGCCCCGGGCGGAGAAGATTGTCAACGGAGAGCTGAAAGCACGCGTAGTCAAATGAGGTACGGAGCTGGTGCAGTTTTCTGCTGTTTGGCGTTTGCTTTCGTGGCAGCGGGGCAAGGAAGTGGGACAGTCTGCAAGGATCTGAGTTATCAGGACCGGAACCAGACCGACTATGGGCCGCTACGGGTCGCAGCGGTTCGAGGGAGTGCGAAGGACTTGCAGGGTGTAGCAATCCCGAAGGCGTGTATCGGGGTCTTCACGGAAGCCGATCACAAGTTCATTCGTCGACCCAAACCGACGACGGCGGCCATTTCGAGTTGAAAGATATCCCTGCTGGAGACTATCGCCTCGTTGCGAAATACGAAGGCTTTTCCCCAGCCAACGCGAAGCTCCGCATCGAACACTCGCGCAGTAAGAAGGTGCTTGCAATCCAAATGCGCCCTGCTGGGTTGGATACCGGTAGTTTCGTCGAACTCAAGTAGGCGGCCTCCGGAATCAGCGCTCCCGCGGACGAGCGTCGCTGAGCAGCAGGGCAGCGGGGTTGCACTGCCGCATTGCCCGCTGCGATAATCAGCGAGTTATCCGGCGGCGCGCCGAATCGAAGACGCCAGTGGTCCATGGGCAGTTGGACATAATGAACTGGCGGATCGGCGAGTGCGGGTCCACTCCGCCAAATTTCGGATTCTTTCTTAGCCCTTGACGGGAAGTGACTCAGCGGTAGGCTTCGCGGCGGTTGCGGACGCGGAGGACCAGGACGGTCTCGCCGTCGTTGTGGAAGCGGACGCGGTAGTCGCCGACGCGGAGCCGGAACTGGGGCGGGTCGATGCCCTGGAGCTTTTTCAGGTTGCCAGCGCCGGTTTCGGCGAAGCGTTCCACGGATTGCTTGACGCGGCGGGCGATGCCCTTATCGAGACCGGCCATGTCGGATAGCGCGGCCTCGGTCCATTCGATCTCCATTACTCCAAGCCGAGTCTCCGCATCGCTTCGTTGTGAGGAATGCCTTTGCCGCCGTTGTTCTCGACCCACTGGCGGGCTTCGGAGACGGCGGCCTTCTCTTCATCCGTTTCAGGCTCGTCGTCCATTGGCGCTCTGCGTAGAGCCGTGGTAACCGGATCAACAATCGTTTCCAGGAACTGGACCAGGCCGGAAAGCTGTGTCTCCGGCATGCGGTCAATCAACTCGTGGGCGTGTTCGCGGTCGCTCATCGTGAGTTCTCCTTAGTCGTTGAGGCGCGAAACCGCTTCGAACTGCAAGCGAAGGCGTGGCATCAAGCCAGCATGCGAGAGAGAATCATGGACGTTGACCATATTAGCCTCAATGTGACACTAACAATATGCCACATGTGGTCCTTGGCAGGTTGCGGATAAGAGCCTCCCAAAGACCACAAAGGAGACCCGATGGCAAGAATACTGACAGCTAGCTCGAACGGCAAAAGGACGAAGTGCCCATCGAGAGGTTGGTGCTGGGTTTCGGCGTGAAACTGAAGCGGCACGGGGCGGATCTCATCCGCGAAATGGCTCTGGGGAAAAACCCCCGAAATCATCTCCCCCAAGCCCAAGGCGAGCTCCTGGTTCGGCCGCTGACCTCGCCCCCACTACGTCAAATGGCAGTGCGCCAGTCCGCGCTTCTCCAAATACCGCTGATGATATTCCTCAGCCGGCCAAAACTCCGGGGCTGCCACAATCTCCGTAACAATCGGCCGCTTGAAACGCCCGGAATGGCTGGGCTGGAAAATCCACGCGGTAATCCAAGCCTAAAGCCAGTTGCTTTCGCACGCTCGCGCGCGGCAGCAATTGACAGCAAGCAATTTGCCAACAGCCAGTGCTCAACAACATCGAAGCACGTCGCGAGATTCCTACAGCAGATCGTGCTTTCGCGAACGCAGCCGGTTAGGTACTATGGGCCAACCAATCAACACTGAAAAGCGTATGGAAAGTGTACTATGCAAAGAATAGCGACCGCTGTCTTGCTCGGGGGGTGGCTGGCGTCTTCGCAACCTGCCCCCAAAGAAACCGAGCAAGAACGCGTGTATGACGGGAAATGGTGGCTCTCATCGAGTGCCGATGAACGTTCTGGTTTCCTCGAAGGAGCCGGCGATTGTTTAACGTGGATTGCTCATGCAAGGGGCTTTTCCAAACCTTCAGCGCAGCTGGATGAGAAGATCACGCGATACTACAAAGCGAACAGCCCATATAAAAATCCCCGTCGTGGATGTATGGGTAAGACTTGAATCAACATCGGTTCCAGCAACTCCAGATACGGAAAATGCCGAGGTTTGGAAGAACCCCCACTGGTATCTGAATGGTCTTTGGTGGCACGGGGGTTCTGAAGATGAGCATCGGGGCTTCCTCGAAGGTTATCTCTGATGCATGCGCAAACGAGTGCAATCACCGTCAGAGAAGTATTCCAGGCCAGTGAGTTATTACCTGCGAAAGATCGATACGTATGTTAAGGCACATCCGAAAGCAGACGACGAATCTGTTGCAAGTATCCTTTCGCGGTTTCGGGATCAGTCGCCTTAAGCCGAGGTGTGGTAGTGACAGTTGTATGACCCCGATTTTTGCGCTAGCGGTAGGCTTCGCGGCGGTTTCGGACGCGGGTGACTTCGATGGAGTCGCCGAGGTCGCGGAAGATGACGCGGTGGTCCTGAGTGCGGAGGCGGTATAGCGGCGGCTCGACGCCTTGCAAGCGCTTCACGTTACCTTCCTCGGACTCCAGGAAGCGGGCCAGCGTCCGCAAAATCTGAATCGCGATGGGCTGCTGGAGGGCTCGGAGGTCGGACTTGGCCTGATCGGTGAAGGCGACGCGCTTAGCCATTCCTCGGCTTGCCGTTCAGGGGTTCGTCGAGAGGCGTCTTGACCATGCTCTCCCAGTCGCCCATGGTGAGGCCACAATCGGCGAGCACTTCCTCCAGGGGAATCGGCGCGTTGTGCTTGCTCCATTCGTCGGCTTCAGCGACGGCTTGGCGGTCTTCTTCGGTGAATGGCTCATCGTCGACAGGCGCAAGCGCCAGCTTGCGGGAAAGCGGATCGAGCATCGTTTGCAGGAGCCTTTCCACGGCGGCCAGTTGCCCAGGCGGCAGTCGATCGATCAGGGCGTGAACGTGGTGGCGGGTGTCGATGTTCATGGAGGCGTTCCTTTCGCCGCTATTCGGCCATCGCCCGGCTGATGTCCGATCGCTTGACCAGCGAGTCGAGCGCAACCAGCAAGGCTTTCTGATCTTCGCCGGAGAGCAGATCGACGTTGGCTGGCCGCCTGGAGTCGCAAGGCCCGCCCAGGATTCGCAACCACGACTCGCGGGCTGACTTCGAGCAGTTGGGCGAGCCGGGCCTGGGTCAGATTTCGTGTGGAGCGAAGATCGCGGAGACGTTGAGCAAAGTTCGCGATAGGCCAAGAGCAAGAATCAGGGACTGCGAAAATCATAGGGAGTCCTCAAATTAGTCAGACCTGACAGGTACACTACTGTCAGCATACTCTAGTACAAACCTGACTGTTGACGGTTTTGAAAGCCCGAATTTCCGGGATGCGCGCACCATGCAGCCTATCGCGAGAGCTCCTGGTTCGGCCGCTGACCTCGCCCTCACTACGGCAAATGACAGTGCGCCAGTCCGCGCTTCTCCAAATACCGCTGATGATATTCCTCAGCCGGCCAAAACTCCGGGGCTGCCACAATCTCCGTAACAATCGCCCGCTTGAAACGCCCGGAGCGATCCATCTCATCCTTGGACTTGCGCGCCGCCGCTTCCTGCTCGGGTGAATAATAGAAAATCGCCGAACGATACTGCGACCCCACATCCGGACCCTGGCGGTTCTTCGTGGTGGGATCGTGATTCTCCCAGAACACGCGCAGCAGCTCCTCATACGCAACCTGTTCGGGATCGTAGTGCACCTGGACCACTTCGGCATGCCCCGTGCGGTCCGTGCACACGTCCTGATAAGTGGGATTCTTCAGCGTGCCGCCCATGTATCCAACGGCGGTATCCGTGACGCCTTTCAACTGCCGGAACTCGGCCTCCACTCCCCAAAAACATCCCGCGCCAAACGTCGCTGTCTGCATGGCCATCTCCTTCTTCCAGTGTGCAACTCCGAAGCCGTTATAGTCAAAGAGACGATGAAATTCTCTCTCCTGTTGCTTGTGCTGGCGGCGAGCGCGCCCGCTCAGCACGCCGGCGATTCACTTCCGGGCATGCCCCCCGTGCGCGACCCGCGCGACATCTATTCCGAGGACCATGCCGGGAAGCTGAGTCCGGTGGTCCGGGATTTTCCGTCGCTGGTCTATGTTCCGAACAGCGGCAGCAACACAGTCGACGTAATTGATCCGAAGACCTTCAAGATCGTGAATCACTTCGCCGTCGGCCGGCAGCCACAGCACGTGGTGCCATCCTACGATCTGAAGACCCTGTGGGTGCTCAACGATCTGGGCGACACCATCACGAAACTGGATCCCGCAAGCGGCAACGTGGGAGAAACCCTCGCGGTTCGCGATCCTTACAACATGTACTTCACGCCGGATGGCAAGTTCGCCATCGTGGTGGCCGAGCGCAAGCGCAGCCTGGATTTCCGGGATGCGCGCACCATGCAGCTGACGCAGTCCCTGAAGCTTCCGTGCAAGGGCGTCGATCACATGGATTTTTCAGCCAACGGCCGGTACTTGATTGCCAGCTGCGAGTTCAGCGGCACCATGGTGAAGGTGGATGTGGCGGCGCAAAAAATGATCGCGACGCTGCCTTTGTCGCGCTCCGGCATGCCGCAAGACGTGAAGACATCCCCGGACGGCAAGGTGTTCTACGTCGCCGACATGCGCGCCGACGGCGTGCATCTGATCGATGGCGACCGGTTCACCAAGATCGGATTCATCAACACCGGCAAAGGCGCGCACGGCTTGTATGCCAGCCGCGATTCCAAGGTGCTGTATGTCTCCAACCGCGGGGAAGGCAGCGTATCGGTGATCGATTTCGCGACGCGGAAAGTGATTCATAAGTGGGAGTTTCCCGGCGGCGGCAGTCCCGACATGGGCGGCGTTTCCGCGGACGGCAAAGTGCTATGGCTGGCCGGACGCTACAACGCGGAAGTTTACGCAATCGACACCTCCGACGGCCATTTGCTGGCGCGCATTCCGGTAGGCAAAGGCCCCCACGGACTATGCGTGTATCCGCAGCCAGGCCGGTATTCGCTGGGACACACGGGAGTGTTTCGATAGCTTAAGGACCGCCGGCGGCCGGCCGGAAATGCAGGTCCACGGCGTAGATCGGAAAATCGATCTTCACGATATACAACACTTCAATGCGCAGCGCGCCCTCGGGACGCGTCACTCGCACGTCATCGCTATGTACGGGCAGCCCGAGCTCCGCCGCGCGGTTGAGGATGTCCGCGCGCACTGCCTCCGGCGGCTTCGCCGAAATGGCCGGGTCCGCGGCCAGCGAATCCAGATAACGCTGCAGCTTCCAGTTCTCGTAATACGGCGGCGCCAGCAGCACGCCCAGCCCCGCCAGCACAATAAGCACGGCGACACCGGCAGCCAGCCGCCAAAAGCGCTGGTAGGGCGGGCCCCCCGGCCCGCGTTCGG
>JAYTVY010000302.1:0-6291 GCA_043743755.1 Bryobacterales bacterium
CGGGAGCGGCGCCCGGCGGTGTTCGCACGCCGCCCGCCTGCCCGCCCGATGCATTATAGTAGTCATATCGCCTCAGAGTATATTCGTTCAGAACCGCAAGGGAGATTCGCCTCATGATTCGCAGAATAATCGCACCAGCCCTGTTGGCTGCATCCCTGCTCGCGTCCGCGTACGCCCAGCAGAAACCCAATTTCACCGGCACCTGGAAACTGAACGTCGCCAAAAGCGACTTCGGTATGGTTCCCGGCCCCGATAGCCGCCTCGACGTGATCACTCATAACGAGCCGGCGCTTACCGACAAAGTCGCGGCCGATACCGCCCAGGGCAAGCAGGACTACACGGCCGTTTACACCACCGATGGCAAGGAAGCCGTCAACAAACGCGGACCCGTGGAAGCGAAATCCATCCTCCACTGGGACGGCGGCAAGCTGGTTATGGACACCAAGCTGAACGTCAATGACCAGGACATCACCATCAAGGCTGTCTGGACGTTGTCGGCGGACGGCAAGACGCTTACGCAGAACGTGCACCTGGCGGCCGCCATGGGCGAGACGGATCAGACCCTGCTTTACGAGAAGCAGGAAGGTGGCGCCGTATCGGCCGCTCCCGCTCCTCAGGCCGCTGCGCCTGTCGCCTCCGGCAAGCCCAACTACAGCGGCACCTGGAAGCTGAACGTCGGCAAGAGCGATTTCGGTCCGGTCCCCGGTCCCGACACGCGCACCCAGACGATTGAACACAAGGAGCCCACGCTCAAGGTCGCCAATGCCGAAGAGGGACCCATGGGCAAGCAGAACTGGGAAATCAGCCTGGTCTCGGATGGCACGGAAGTGGCCGCCAAGATGGGCGACCGCGAAGTGAAAAATGCCGTGACGTGGGAAACCGGCAACATCGTGGTGACTACTAAGCTGCAGTATGAGGGCAGCGACGTGGTGATCAAGGCCACGTATCTTCTTTCCGGCGACGGAAAAGTGCTGACGGTGAATGCGCACATCACGAGTCCGATGGGCGAGTTCGACCAGAAGCTGATCTACGACAAGGCCTGAATCTCTCACGGTCCGCCGGCCGGTTTTCAACCGGCGGGCCTCTTCCTCGCCGGATATCCAGCGGATCGTCCACCGCCGCCACCCCAGCAAGCGCCCTTTCGGGAGCAAGCGATTGCAGTATGCTAGCTGAGAACCCATGGCCGACGGACGCTTCAAGGATCTGCTCAAGAACGCCGGCTTCCATGCATTCCTCTGGACCCAGTTTCTAGGCGCGTTCAACGACAACGTGTACAAGATGGTGGTATCGTTGCGGGCGGTCCACGTCGCGGGGGCCACCGGCTCCAGCTTTTACCTCTCGCTGGCGGGCGCCGTATTCGTGATTCCATTTCTTCTGTTCTCAGGCTACTCGGGGCATCTGGCGGACGTCATCAGCAAGCGCAAGGTGCTGATCGCGGTGAAGGTGTTCGAGATTTTCGTGATGGGGCTGGGCCTGCTGGCGTTCTTCTCGACGCGCATCGAGCTGATGCTGGTGGTGCTGTTCCTGATGGCGCTGCATTCCACCATCTTCAGTCCGGCCAAGTACGGAATTATTCCCGAGATGCTGCCGGACAAAGAGCTGTCGCGGGCGAATGCGCTGCTGGAGATGAGCACGTTCGTCGCGATTGTAGTGGGGACGGCGCTGGGCGGCTTCATGTTCGCCCAATGGAAGCTCGCCGCGTGGAAGATGGGCGTGGTGATGATCGGCGTTGCAGTGGCCGGATTTTTCACCAGCTTGCGGATTACGCGAGTTGCCCCGTCGGGAGCCACGGCGCCGTTTAAACTGAACCCTTTCGCGGAAGTGATCACCGGGACGCGGCATCTGCTGAAAGACCGGCCGATGTGGCTGACAGTGATTGCCATTTCCTACTTCTGGTTTCTGGGCGCGTTGTTTCAGATGGATCTGCTGCTGTTCGGCAGCGACGTGCTGAAAGTGAGCGAGAATCTGGTGGCGTTGATGGTGACGTCGCTCGCGGTGGGCATCGGCGCCGGCAGCATGCTGGCGGGGAGGCTCTCGGGCAACAAAGTGGAGCTGGGACTGGTGCCGCTGGGATCCATTTTCATGGGCGTGTTCAGCATCGGGCTATATCTGGTGAGCGGATCGTACGCGGCGTCAGTGGTAATGCTGGCGCTGCTAGGCGTGGCCAGCGGGCTGTTCATCGTGCCGCTGAACGCTTACCTGCAGCAGCGCAGCGAGCATACCGAGAAGGGGCGGATCATCGCCACCAACAACTTCTATAACACCCTGGGGCTGCTCCTGGCTTCGGGCGTGCTTACGGGGCTGCATGATTTTCTGCACGTGTCGCCGGACAAGCTGCTGATGTTCGCCGGCATCGCGACGCTGCTGGCCACCGTGTACATCGTCACGGTGGTGCCGGATTTCCTGGTCCGGTTCGTCATCTGGATGGCCACGCACACCGTGTTCAAGATCCGCATTTTGGGGCCGGCTCATTTGCCGCTGCGCGGTGGGGCGCTGCTGGTTTCGAATCACATGTCGCATATCGACGGGTTCCTGATCAACTCATGCGTGCAACGGTTCATTCGGTTCATGATCTGGAAGCCGTTCTTCGAATTCAAATCGCTGCGCTGGCTCTTCCGGTTGGGCAAGGCGATCCCGGTGGGTTTGCGTGGGCGCGAAATTATCGAATCCATTCGCATCGCGCGCTCGGAACTGGCGGCGGGTCACGTGGTCTGTATTTTCGCCGAGGGGTCCATCAGCCGGACCGGCAATCTACTGCCGTTCAAGCGGGGCCTCGAGAAGATTCTGGAAGGGCTTGAGGTGCCGGTGATTCCGGTGCATATCGACCGGATGTGGGGCAGCGTATTCAGCTTTCAGGGGGGGCGCTTTTTCTGGAAGTGGCCCAGCCGTATCCCGTATCCCGTTACGGTTTCATTTGGCCAGCCGATGCCTCCCTCATCGACGGCTCACGACGTGCGGCAGGCCATCCTCGAGCTGGGCAGTGAAGCCGCCACACACGCCATCGGGCCCGCCGATCGCCTGGATTTGCGGTTCATACGCACTGCCCGCAAGAACTGGCGCCGATTTGGGATGGCCGATTCCACGGGCCGCGAGCTGAGTTACGGGCAGGCGCTAGTGGGCAGTCTAGTGGTTTCGAACTGGGTCCGGAAGCACAGGCCGGACGAGAAAATGATCGGCCTGCTGCTGCCTCCATCAGTGGGCGGAGCGCTGGCGAACATCGGAGTTGTGCTGGCGGGACGCGCCCCGGTGAACCTGAACTTCACGGCCGGGCGCGAGTGGATGAAATCGGCCATCGAGCAGTGCGACATCAAGACCATTCTTACTTCGCGGGCGTTCCTGGCGAAAGCCAAGATCGAGGCGGCGGATGGCATGGTGTTCGTGGAAGACATCCTGGGGCAGGCTGGCGGCATGGACAAGGCGCGAGCCGCGCTGGCTGGCAGGCTGATGCCGGCGCGCATGCTGGCAGGCGGCGGCGCGAACCGGAAGCCCGATTCCCTGGCCACCGTGATCTTCTCGAGCGGAAGCACGGGAACGCCGAAGGGAGTGATGTTATCGCACTCGAATATCTTGTCCAACATCCAGGCGATGGCCCAGGTCTTCTGGATCGGCGGGACGGATCGCATCATCGGTGTGCTGCCGTTTTTCCATTCGTTCGGATTCACGGTCACCATCTGGTTCCCGCTGATCAACGGCTGCGGCGTGGCATACCATCCGAATCCGATGGATTCGAAGGCGATCGGCGAGCTGGTGTCGAAATATAAAGGCACGTTTCTGCTCTCGACGCCGACTTTCTGCGGAGGCTACGCGCGTAAGGTGAGCAAGGAGCAATTCGCGACGTTGCGCTTCGTGCTGGTGGGCGCCGAGAAGCTGCGCGAACCGGTGGCGAAGGCGTTTCAGGAGAAGTTCGGCACGCCGCTGCTAGAGGGCTACGGCTGCACCGAGATGGCGCCGGTGATCGCTGTGAACTCGCCGGATTACGAGGCTGGACCCGACAGCCAGATCGGCAACAAGCCGGGTACGGTGGGTCATCCGGTGCCCGGCGTGGCGGTAAAGATTGTGGATCCCGCGACGGGGCAACCACTCCCGGCTAATGCGGAAGGCCTGCTGCTGGTGAAGGGTCCGAACCGGATGATAGGCTATCTGGGCGAGCCGGAGAGAACCGCGGAGGCGCTGCGCGACGGCTGGTACATTACCGGCGACATCGCGGCACTGGACGATGAAGGATTCCTGCGCATCACGGATCGGCTGTCGAGGTTCAGCAAGATCGGCGGCGAGATGGTGCCGCACTTGAAGGTGGAGGAAGCGATTTACCGCGTGATCGGCGATGCGGCGTGCGTGGTTACGGGGATTCCCGACGATCAGCGGGGGGAGCGGCTGGTGGCGCTGTATACGCGTGCGGACATCACGGCGGGCGAGTTGTGGCAGAAGCTTTCCGAATCCGAGCTGCCGAAGCTGTGGCTGCCGAAGCGCGAGAACTTTTATTTGGTGGAGGCGCTGCCCACGCTGGGGACTGGGAAGATCGATCTGCGGGCGGTGAGGGTGAAGGCGGAGCAGCTAATCGGCTCGCAGCTTGACAAAGACTTGTCATGGACACCCCACTTGGGTTAACCTCAAGATATCGTTATGATTTCTAAGCGTTTTACGCTGATGTTGATCAAGCCGTCGCATTACGATGACGATGGCTATGTCATCCAATGGCTGCGGTCGGCGATTCCGTCCAATACGCTGGCGGTGATGAACGGGCTCGCGCTTGATTGCAAGGAACGGCGCGTGCTTGGGGATGACGTCGAGATCGAGATTGAAGCGTTCGATGAGACCAATACGAGGGTGAACACGCAGCGCATCGCGCGGCGGTTGAGCGGCGGGCGCGGGCTGGTAGGACTGGTGGGCGTGCAATCGAATCAGTTTCCGCGAGCGATGGATATCGCACGCAAGCTGCGCTCGGCGGGTGTGCAGGTCTGTATCGGCGGATTTCATGTGTCGGGCTGCCTGGCGATGTTGCCGGAGCCGACGCCGGAGCTGAAGGAAGCCATGGATCTGGGCATCTCGCTGTTTGCCGGCGAGGCCGAAGATCGCTTCGAGCAGGTTCTGTGCGACGCCTATAACGGCACGCTCAAGCCGCTTTACAATTACATGGACGATTTGCCGGGGCTCGAAGGCGCCAAGCTGCCGATTCTTCCTGCGGCGCAAATCAAGCGCACCGGCGGTCATCTGACCAGCTTCGATGCGGGGCGAGGCTGTCCGTTTCTGTGCAGCTTTTGCACCATCATCAACGTGCAGGGGCGCAAGTCGCGGCGGCGCTCGGTTGACGATGTGGAGCAGATCATCCGTGCCAACATTGCGCAGGGCGTCAACCGATTTTTCATCACGGACGACAATTTCGCGCGCAATACGGATTGGGAGCAGATTTTCGACCGCCTGATCGAGTTGCGCGAGAACGCGAAGCTGGATGTGAAGTTCGTGATCCAGGTGGACACCATGTGCTACCGGCTGCCGCACTTCATCGAGAAGGCCAAGCGGGCCGGCGTGGTGCGCGTGTTTGTCGGCCTGGAGAGCATCAACCCCGACAGCTTAATGGCGTCCAGGAAAAAGCAGAACAAGATCACCGAGTACCGCAAGATGCTGCTGCAGTGGAAGCATGCGGGGGTACACGTCTTCGCGGGATACATTCTGGGATTCCCGGGAGATACTCCCGAGACGATCCTGCGCGACATCAAGATCATCCAGCGTGAGCTGCCGGTGGATCTGGTGCAGTTCAGCTGCATGACGCCGCTGCCCGGCTCCGAAGATCATCAAAAGCTGTACAACGCTGGCGTTCCGATGGATCCGGATCTGAACAAGTACGATGTGGAACACGTCACCACCGCGCACGGCAACATGTCCAAGGAGCAATGGGAGCAGGCGTACACGGACGCGTGGGCCACTTACTATACGCCGGAGCATCTGGAGACCGTGATGCGGAGGGAGATGGCTACGGGCGGCAGTCCAGGGAAAGTGCTGACGCTTCTGATGTGGTCCTACGCGTCAGTAGTGCTGGAAGGCATGCATCCTTATCAGGGTGGTTATTTGCGGCGCAAGTATCGCAAGGATCGCAGACCGGAACTGCCGGTGGAGAGCGCGTGGGCCTTTTATCCGAGGTACGTGAGTAATCTGGTGGTGAAGCATATCAAGCTGGCGAAGGCAGTGTGGCGATATCGGAAGTTCGTGCTGGGCTTGAAGGCGGATCCGAACTCGCGGAATTACACGGATCTGGCGCTGACGCCGGTGGTGGATGAGGATTACGATAGTTTC
>JAYTVY010000303.1:0-2267 GCA_043743755.1 Bryobacterales bacterium
CGAAGGGAAGCTGGCGGACGGGACTACCTTGCGGAGACGCGCGAGGGGAACGGGGATGCTGGTGGATGTCGCCGGGGCTTCCGATCAGGGAGTTGTGGACCGGCAGCGTCCCATCTCGGCGCGCTGGCTCGGCTTCGACCTTCCGGCGGCGCTGACGGATGCCTCCATCGCGGACCTGGAAGTCAAGCAGACGGGGATTGTGCGGCTGGCGGAAGGCGCGCGTTATGAATTCGAGTATGTGTGGAAGGTGCGCACCGGAACGCCACCCAAGGAAGTGGGAGTAGAAGTGGTGGGCGCGAAAGATCTGCGTGTGATCGATATGAAGCAAGCGGGCAAGGGCGGCACGTTCGCGGTGACCACTACCAAGGCAACCGATGCGGCACGTTACGATATGTATATTTCGGGCCGGGTAAAATCGGATGGCGGAGATGAGACGATCATCTCGCGGCCGATTCCATTTGAAGTGACGGAAGGAAGCGCCAAGTGAGATTCTGGATCGCGCTCTCGGCGGCAGCCGCCATTCTGACGGCGGCGGAAGCCCCAAAGGTAAATTACCTCCGGGATGTGGCGCCGATCTTCAACAAGACGGGCTGCACTTCAGGGCCATGCCATGGGGCGGCGAAAGGCAAGAACGGATTCAAGCTGTCGCTGCGCGGATACGATCCGCAGTTCGATTATGAGGCGCTGCTGTACGATCTATCGGGCCGGCGCTTCAATCGCGCGGATCCGGCGCAGAGCTTGATGCTCTCCAAACCGACGCAGCAGGTGGCGCATGCCGGCGGTCTCCGGTTTGAAACTACTTCGGAATACTACAAGACGATTTTCAACTGGATCGCGCAAGGCGTGCCCTATGGCGACGAGGTCAAGGATTCAGTTTCCCGTATCGAGGTGGAACCCAAAGAGATTTTCATGAGCAAGCCGGGCGAGACCAGCACCGTCAAGGTGACGGCCGTGTTCGCGGACGGCGAGACTCGCGATGTCACGCGCGAGGCGAATATCGAGAGTAACGTGCCGGACCTTGCAGCGGTGGGCTCGAACGCGGACGTGAAGGGCGACCGCACAGGCGAGGCTACGCTGCTGGTGCGCTACCAGGGGAAATTCAGCACCGTGCCTGTGACGGTGCTCAATCCGGCGCCCGGATTCGCCTGGAGGCAGCTCACGCAGAACAATTACATCGATCGCCTGATTGACGCCAAGCTGCAGCGACTGAAGATTCAGCCTTCCGTGACGGTTGACGACGCTGGATTCTTGCGGCGTGTCTTCCTGGATCTGACGGGCCAGCTGCCGGATCCCAATGAGGTCCGAATTTTTCTTGCCGACACCTCGGATACAAAAGTGAAGCGCGGCCGTATCATCGACAAGCTGATAGCCAGTCCGGCTTTCATCGACCATTGGACGTTGAAGTGGGGCGACCTGCTGCAGGCCAACCGCAAATATCTGGGCGAGAAGGGCGTCTACGCCTTTGACGAATGGATTCGCGACTCCATCGCCGCCAACAAGCCTTACGACAAGATGGCGTATGAGCTGCTTTCGAGCGGCGGAAGCTCCTATGAAAATCCAGCGGCGAATTTCTTCCGCGTCACGCGCGATCCCAAGCCGACGATGGAGAAGACCACGCAGGTCTTTCTGGGCGTGCGCATGGTCTGCGCGCAGTGTCACGATCATCCGTTCGAGAAATGGACGCAGAACCAGTATTACGAAATGGCCGCATTCTACTCGGCGCTGGGGATCCTGCCGGGGTATGAGGTGGGCGAAGAGATTGTCTACAACCTGCGCGACGATTTTGAGATGAAACACCCGAAGGACGGGCGCCTGATGAAGCCGAACTTCATGGTGGCGGCGTCCTATGGCGCCTCGGAGCCGGTTCCCACGGATGGCCGCCGGCGCATGGCGCTAGCGGCGTGGGTGACGGCCAAGGACAATCCGTTCTTCGCGAAGTCCGCGGCCAATCGCATCTGGAGCTATTTCTTTGGACGCGGGATCATCGAGCCGGTGGACGATATCCGAGCTTCTAATCCGCCGAGCAATCCGGCGCTGCTGGACGCGTTGACTAAGGATTTTATCGACCATGGATTCGATCTACGGCAATTGATGCGCACGATTGTGAATTCGCGCACTTACCAGGCGAGCCTCGCGACCAATCAGTGGAACGCGGGGGATATCGAGAACTTCTCGCATGCCGTGCCTCGGCGGTTGAGCGCCGAAGAGCTGGAGGACGCGCTGACGATGGCTACCGGAGTGCGGCCCAACTTTCCCGAAGTTCCGCC
>JAYTVY010000304.1:0-9859 GCA_043743755.1 Bryobacterales bacterium
CTGGCATGATCCGAGTGAGCGTCACGCTTGTTGACACGCGCGGCTCGGTTACAAGCATTTCGCTTAATCCCCGCAGAGCCGCGCCCGTCAGGAAGCGCAACGACAACCGATTCCTCCACGCCCGCTCAGAGCCGGGCTTGCTCCCATAGCCGTTACACTATGCCCGATGTGCATTCCACCCTCGCCCCGATGTCCGAAGCCATTACCAACCACATCCGCGTCGAGGTTCTCGCAACCCTCACCCGAAAACTCACGCCGCTTCAGGACGAATGGGTGTTCCAGTACACCGTCCAGATACCGTTAGTCCAGCCCGACGATCATTTCACGGCCTCACTGCTACGGCCCTCGCCAGGCTCAGCCGGATCGTCACAGCCCTGGTAATTCTTGCGAATACTCAACTCAATCCGGGCCTGCTGAGCATTTCGCAGCAGGTCTTCAATCTCATCAGGCCGCATGGGCGCGCCCATAAGCGCTGCCGATTGCAGCCATAGGCACAGCAGCAGCTTTCGCAATTGCCGTTTTCGAAACATTTTTCCTCCTGTTGTATCGGCGCGGGCCTGGGAGTCCGCGAATCGGGAAATTAAGCTACAGGAGGAGCTCGTGAGAGCGAGAGCGAGAGAAACCCGAGAGGCTGAGCTTCCGGGTCTTTTCCGTTGCGATACAAACTGACGCACACAACGGCGACAGGGAGCAGCGCGGAGAAGACTAGAACTGCAAAGAGCAGCCCCGTGCTTGCCGGAGCAACCGCCATCAACAAGAGTGCCGCGATGCACAGGCACGCTAGAAATCGGCGTAATTGGATCGGATTCAGCACTGCTTGCGATTATAGCTGGGCTTGCCCTTGCGGCACCACCCTCCACCGAGTGCTATGCTTACAACGCGTTCCATTTCATAAGTTTGATCGGAGGCCACCCATTCCAAGATGCTCACAGTGTACCGGCACGGGCAGGATCCCGTGCAGTCAGTGCTCCGGGTCCGGCCACCAGGCTAGCGATCCGGCCAAGGCTTGTCTTCAATGCCGCGGCGGCGGAACTCAGAAGTGCTCTCAGTGCAGCGGCAGCGGCCGACGCTGACCCGCGCCGTTCATTTGCTCAAACGCGTGCCCGAGCTGGAGCACGCCCCAGTTATCGGTGTGCCGGCCAACGATTTGCAGACCCACGGGTAACCCCTCGGCGGTGAAGCCCGCGGGCACTGCCAGCGCCGGACTTCCCACCACCGAAATGTAGTAGCAGGACCGCATCCAGTCAATGTACGTCCCCATATCGACGCCGGCGATCTGCTTCACCCATGGCTCGCTCACGTCGAACGGTGGAACCTGGCTGGTGGGAAGCACGAAGAACTCGTAGCGCTCGAAGAATTCGCGGATACGGAAGTACAGATCGGTTCTCAACCAGCCCGCACGCGCCAGGGCAACCGCGGTCAGCCGGCCGCCTCGCTCGATCTCCGATGCCACGGACTCCTTCACCTGCGCCAACTGCTCCGGCGTCAGACCTCCCAGGCGCATGTGGAACAATGCCGCGCGAATGATCCGGAAGGCTTCGTCCGCGCCCGTGAAGTCGGGTTCCGCTGCTTCGATGACGCATCCCAACGATTCGAAGGCGGACCGCTGCGCATCCACCACTTCCCTCACGCGCGAATCGAACGGAAGCCCGCCCAGATCCTTGAACCATGCCACCCGCAGACCTTTGAAATCCCGGTCCAGAGGCTTCGCGAACTGTGATCCCGGCTCCTTCGTCGAAACCGGATACCGTGGATCCGGCCCCGCCATTGCGCTCAAGAAAAACGCCGCGTCGCTCACTGTGCGAGCCATGGGACCTTCCACACCCAGAGTGGACCAGCCGGTCAACGCGGGCCACTGCGCGGCGAATCCTGGCGACGTGCGCATCCCCACCACATTGCAAAAACTCGCTGGATTGCGCAGAGAACCGCCCATATCGCTTCCATCCGCGAGCGGAACCATGTTGCACGCCAGCGCCACGGCCGCTCCGCCGCTGCTGCCTCCGCACGTCTTTGCGGGATCGTACGGATTGCGGGTGGCCCCGAACACTTCGTTGAACGTCTGCGACCCCGCCCCGAACTCCGGTGTATTCGTCTTGCCGATCGCGATCGCACCAGCCTTCTTCAAGCATTCCACCAGCGGCGAATCCCGCTCCGGCACGTGATCGCGAAACACCTTCGATCCATACGTAGTCCGAATCCCGGCGGTGTCCTGCAGGTCCTTGTGCGCCACCGGCAGCCCGTGCAGTGGCCCCGTGAACCCACCCCGCGCCTGCGATTCATCCGCTTCCGCGGCCTGCTTCATCGCGCGGTCTGCCGTCAGTGTGACAATCGCATTGAGCTTCGGGTTCACCCGCTCAATCCGCGTTAAGTGCGCCGCCACCGCTTCGCGAGCCGACAATCGCCCGCTTCGAATCTCCTCGCTCATGGCCCGCGCGCTCAAAAGGCAAATCTCATCACCCCCCATGTAGCGCCAAGTATAACTTAGAGTAATATTCCTCGCGATTTTTCCCACCCTCCCGCCACTAATAAGGTACGGCGGACCCCCAGGTCCGCGCGGGGCCCCCCGGCCCCGCCGCTCCTCTAACCGATATGTTCGACGCCCTCCTCACTCCCCTCGCGTGCGCCATCCTCCTCAGCGGCCTGGACGATCTCTTCGTCGCCGTCGCAGCCCTCTTCGCCACCGTCCCCGCCGCCCCTGCCCACGCCGCCGAAAAACGAATCGCTATCTTCGTCCCCTGCTGGCACGAGGATCCTGTAATCGCCGCCATGCTTGAGCACAACCTCGCGGCCATCCATTACCAGCGCTACGATTTCTTCATCGGCGCGTATCCGAATGACCAGCCCACCCTGGAGGCCATCCGCGCCGTGAGCGCGCGCTTTCCCCGCGTCCACTTGGCCCTCTGTCCGCATGACGGACCGACGTCCAAGCCGGATTGCCTCAACTGGATCTACCAGCGCATGCAGGTCTACGAAGACGTGTATTCGGTAAGCTTTGAAATCGTCGTGATCCACGATGCCGAGGATCTCATCCATCCGCAATCGCTGAATACCATCAATCGTTATTCACGCGAGTACGGCATGATTCAGATTCCCGTGCTCCCGCTACGCACGCCTTTCCGCAACTTCACCCACGGCGCATATATGGATGACTTCGCCGAGTGGCAGATCAAGGACATGCCCGCCCGCGCCATACTGGGCAGCTTTGTTCCTTCCAACGGAGTGGGCACCGGCTACACGCGCGCGTTTCTGGAACGCCTGGACGCCCCCATTTTCGACCCCGGCTCTCTAACCGAAGATTACGAAATCGGGCTGCGCCTGCACCGTCTCGGCTGCCCCCAGATCTTCGTGGCGTTGGACGGCGGCCGCGCCCGGGTTGCAACTCGCGAATTTTTCCCGCGCGACCTGCGCGGCGCCGTCCGCCAGCGCTCGCGGTGGATCAGCGGCATCGCGCTGCAAACCTGGGAGCGTCACGGCTGGAGCGGCCCGCTCGCACAGGTCTACTGGTTTTGGCGAGACCGCAAGGGCCTGTTGGGGAATCCGCTCAGCCTGTTGGCCAACATCGTCTTTCTCTACGGGCTGCTGCGGCCCCCGCCAATCGCGAGACCCGGGCTATTGTCCGCCACACTGGCCCTGCTGATTCTGCAGATGGGCATCCGTTGTGGATGCGTCGCACGCCTCTACGGCCCGGTCTTCGCGCTCGGCGTTCCGCTTCGCATCGTATGGGTGAACGCGATCAATACCGCCGCCACCGTCCGCGCGGTGCACGGCTACTTCCGGGCGCGCCTGCGGCATGAATCCCTGGGATGGCTGAAGACCGATCATGCGTATCCCACGCGCGGCGCGCTCGCCGGCCACAAACGCCGCCTGGGAGAGATCCTGGCGGACGCCGCGTGGATCAGTGAACGCGAGCTGGACTACGCGCTCAGCTCTCAACCGCCTGGCGTCCGGATCGGCGAACATCTGATGAGCCTCGGAAAGATTACCGAAGACGACCTGTACGCCGCCCTCAGCCTGCAGCAGAGTCTCCCGCTCGAAGAGCTGGACCCGCTGGAGATCAGCCCCGGCATCGCGCGTTCGCTCCCTGGCGAGGTGGTCCGCGCCTGGAGGGTGCTCCCCTACCGCATCGCCTCTGGAAGCATGTTCCTCGCCACCCCGGAACTACCCACCGATGAACTAACCCGCGCTCTCCGCGCCTTCACCCGCCTCACGCTTCGTTTCCACCTGGTAACTCCCCGCAATTTCACCCAGCTTACGAAAAAGTTCCTGTAGGCCGGCCCGCCCGGTTCTTCGCCCCAGTGCCATACACTGAAGAGCGATGAGCGAACTGGCAATTCTGGGCGGCGCTCCCGTCCGCCGCCGGCCATTCAGTCCCTGGCCGCAATACCTGCCCGCCGACGCGGAGCGCTTGCAAAGCGTGCTCGAGAGCCGCCACTGGGGAGGTTATCCGCTCCCCAGCCGTTACGCGGGCGAATTCGCGGAGCGCTTTGCCGCCCTGCACAACGCGCGCTACGGACTCTGCGTCTCGAACGGCACCATTGCCCTGATCGCCGCGCTGCGGGCGGCTGGAATCGGGTTCGGAGATGAAGTTATCGTGCCCGCCTACACCTGGGATGGCACGGCCACGGCGGTGCTGTTCGCCGGCGGCGTCCCGGTGTTCGCCGATATCGAACCCGATAACTACTGCCTTAGCGTGGATGCAACTCGCCGCGCGATTACGCCGCGCACGCGCGCGATTCTGCCCGTGCACCTCGCCATGCGCTTCGCCGATATGGACGGTCTGCTGGCGCTCGCCCGCGAGCACAACCTCAAAGTGATCGAGGATTGCGCGCACGCGCATGGCGGCCAATATCGAGGCCAAGGCGCTGGCTCCATGGGTGACCTCGGCTGTTTCAGTTTTCAGGAAAGCAAGCTCATGACGTCCGGCGAAGGCGGCATCGTCCTCACTTCCAATTTGAAGTATTTCGAGCATCTGCAGTCTCAGGTGAACTGCGGACGCGCCAGCATGACCGATGAATACCAGCAGCGCGTGCTCGGGTCCAATTACCGCATCACCGAATTGCAAGCGGCGCTGCTCATCGGCCAGCTCGAAATGCTGCCGCAACTGGCTGCCCGGCGCGCCCGTGCGGCGGCCTTGCTCACGGATGCTCTGGCCCAGATTAAAGGAATCCGTCCGCTGCCGCCGCAGCCCTCCATCACCCGCGATTCCATCTATTGCTACGTGTTTCGGTATGCTCCCGAAGATCGCCGCGTTAGCCGCGACCTTTTCGTGGCCGCTGTCGACGCCGAAGGCATCCCCTGCGACGGCCGATTCTATGAGCCGGTGTACCGCAGCGACCTGTTCTACGCAACGCCGGACATTTGCCCGCAGCTCCGCGATCACCCCGTGGATTATTCGAGCGTCGTCTGCCCGGTATCCGAGCGCGCCGCATATGACGAAGCCGTGTGGCTGCCGCAATTCCTGCTGATCGGCGACGATGAACAAGACGTTGAGGATATCGCTGCCGCCGTCGCCAAAGTAATGAAGAATCTGGACGCTCTCAGCCGCGCGGACCCCGCGCTCGCCGGTTTGAAAGCGCTCAGCCGCGCCGAGCGCCCCAAGCATGAGCCCGCGCGCAATTACTAAGATGTCACGGAGGACCTGGATGAACTTGCGCTTGGCGCTGTTTTGCGTTGGCGTTGCGGCATTTGCGCAAACTGTTTCCACTGTTCCGGCCCGCGTCCCGCCCAAACGATCCTCGCAAATCCAAAACGGGTTCGGCATCAACTCCGATCTCCCGCGCGACCCGTATTTGCCCTGGAACCGCTGGTGGTGGACCCGCATGTTCGATGCCGGGGTCGGCTGGATCCGCATTGGGCAGTATGAAAATAGCTCGGATCCCACCAGCTGGGACTGGGTGGAACAACAGCGCGGCGTTTTTGCAATTGCGCCCGAGGTTGACGATTACGTGGATTCGCTCATCGACAACGGCGTTAAGGTTCAGGTCCAGTTGATGTACGGCAATCCGATGTATACGTCGCCTTCCGGCATCCGTCCGGACCGCATCACGCCGAAACCCGGCGGTTTTCACAACGACGATCGAAGTATCGATTCGATTTTCTGGCCGCCCAAAACGCCGGATCAGATCGAGGCGTTCTTGCGTTACGTGAAGTGGATGGTGAATCACTTTCGCGGGCGGATTCATTACTACGCGCTGTGGAATGAGCAAGACATCGGTTACTGGAATCCGCGGGGCAATCCCGAGGATTATGGCCGTTTGCTGGCCGCGTTCGCGCCCGCGGTGCATGCCGCCGATCCCGAAGCCAAGGTGATTTACGGCGGCCAGGCCGACCCCATAAGCGATTTCACCAAACGCGCCTTGGATGAGTGCCGGTGCGCTGCCCAGATCGACATCTACGCGTACCATACCTATCCCGGCTACGGCAAGAATGTGGAACCCGAGCGGATGGACTCCGGCGCCTACGGAAAAGAGTCGCCGGCGAAGCTGCGCCGGTTAGTCCGCAACTACCCGGGCATTCGCAAGGACATCGAATTCTGGGACGACGAGTTCAACTCGATTCCATCCTGGCCCGGATCGGACGAGAGCGTTCAGGCCAGGTACATTCCGCGCGGCATGCTGTACAACCTTGCGGCCGGAGTGCGCACTTTCGTGTGGTTGCTGGCGGCTGGCGTCGACGGCAATGAGTATGACGACTTCGGTCTGATTCACGGCCTGCGGAATCTCCCTGATGACTTCACTCCGCGCCCCGTCTTCCACGCGCTTCAGAACACCAACGCTCTTTTCTCGGACACCAAATTCGATCCGTCCATCGGCGTCACGGCCGCCGCGCCGTTCCTCCGCTATGGCTTCCGCAACCGCAATGGCAAAGCCATCATCGCGTATTGGGCGCCCGCTCATAGCGTTCATGGCGTTCCCTTCCCATCGCGGACGGCCACCCTAACGCTTCGAAACACCGGCATCCGAAATCCGGTTCTGATCGACGTTGTCTCCGGAGACATCTCCCGGCTGTCGTGGAAGCAGGGAACGCACTTGACCGTGCCGGTGCGCGACAGCGTCATGGCCATCGCGGACGCGTCCTATTTCGATTGGCCAATCCTGCCTGAAGCTCCCAGTAGCCTCACCCTTAACAAGGGCGAACTACACTGGGAACTCCACGAAGGCGGCGTCGCGCGTGTTGGAGTGGAACGCCGCCTGGGGACTGGTAAGTGGGAACGAATCGCCACGGCTGCCGCGACCACGCGCTTCACCGATGAGCGCCCTCCCGCCGGGACCGTAATAAGCTACCGGGTACGTGCGATCAACGAGGCCGGTGAATCCGCGTATTCCAATGTGGTTCGAGTCAACCATGAAACCAAGTAAACTTCCGCGACTCCTGGCCGTTGCGCTGCTGGCTTTATTCGGCCTGCTTCACGCGGAGGACCTCCCGATCCCGGTGATTCTCGATACCGACATCGGCGACGATATCGACGATGCTCTCGCGCTCGGCCTCGCGCTGCAATCTCCTGAACTGGAGGTGCTGGCGATCACGACGGTTCTCAACGATGGGCCGCGTCGCGCTGATCTAGTGTGGAAGATCCTGCAGCTATATGGACGGACCGGGATCCCGGTGGGCATCGGCGCCGAGCTTCCGCTGCTGGCGAAGCCGCGCACGGGGATCGTCAAGCAAACCGAAGCGCTAGCGCCGGACGATCGGTTGCCCTCCGGCCTGCGCCGTAATGGTCTGGAGTTGATGATAGACACCTGTATGCGATCACCGGTGAAGGTGACCATCGTCGCCTACGGCCCTGCCACCAATGTCGCTCTCGCCTTGCGGGCCGAGCCGAGACTTGTCGAAAAGCTCGAACGCATCGTGCTGATGAACGGCGTCTTCTTCCGGCCCGGACTCGAATACAACACCCGGATGGATCCCGAGGCGTCGGCGATCGTGTATGGCTCCGGTGTGCCCATCACCACCGTGGGACTTGATGTGACCATGCAGTGCCGCTTGACCACCGATCATCTGCAGCGCCTCGCGGACTCCACGGCGCCGGGCGTGCGCTTCCTCCGCCGGCTCATTTCCATCTGGCAGAGCGAAAACGAGAACCGGCTGCCCGTTTTGCACGACCCGCTAGCCATTGCGATCACTGTGAAGCCGGAGCTGGTGACCCTGGCCAGGGGCGGAGTCGAGGTGGAAACGCGCGGCACGCCGGGCCGAACTTATGGAATGACGCTGTTCCGCAGGGACCCCGCCGGCAAGATCCAGGTTGCCGAGGAAGTTAACTCGGCGGGACTGGTGGATTTCTTCATTGAGCGGCTGCTGGCCTCACCAAGGCGTTAGCCGCGACTATCCTTTTGGTTCTCGCAGGGCTGCGCCCGAGCCTTGGAATCAGCCAGATACACGCGGCACACGGCGTGCACCTGGAAGTGCCATATGAAACACGCAGTGTTGGCTGTTCTGGCGCTCCTGACACCTTTGGCCGTGATCGCCCTGGCTTTCGGGATGTGGCGTTTCGGTTCCGATATCGGGTGGACCGGCGACTTCATCATCTCGAACGGTCTGTTCTCGCACTGGCAGGTCTGGATCGCGCTCGCCGCCGCGCTGCACGCCTTCGCTTCCAGGCTTTCCCGGCGCTCTTCAGTTTGACGCACGATGTGCCGATCTTCAATCCAATGCAGTCGTTGCGCTCTATTCGCGAGCAAGCGGGCGTCTCTCTCATTGAGATCTCGGAAGCAACGAACATCCGCGTTTCACTGCTCGAAGCGATTGAAGAAGGACGGCTTGATCAACTTCCGGGCGGGCTGTATACCAGCAGCTACATCCGCCAGTATGCGCGCATGATCGGGCTGGATGAGGACGAAGCGCTGCGAACTTGCCTGCCGCCTCCCCCGCCATCGCCTGAACCGGAAGTCCCGGCGCGCCTGGGATCGGGTATTCACCCGATCGCCTGGATGCAGCGCTTCAGCTCATTCTTGCAATAAACGCGCCTCACCTCGCAAGAGCATGAGATCTTAGCTTTTCGAGTTCAGATTCCGGGATCTTATGCGTCAGGCTGATCCCCACCAGGTACGCATCGCCGGCCGGCTTGCAATAGACCACGCGCCCCACGAACATCTGGTCCTCGGCCTCCAGTTTGACGCCCTCACGCTTCGCCAGCGGATGATTCACCCGCGCCGATATCCCGCGCGCGGACGCATTCACCAGGTGTCCCCGGCACCGGGCCTGTACGTTGCCAAGAATCGTGATGGTCACGGGTACTTCACTTTCGATCCGGAGAGCCGCCCTGCGTTCCATGCCGGAACAATCGGCGATTTCCACTCTAAACAGTAGTGTGGTGTTTTCAGTCCGGCGCTCACGATATAATGCTCACTGCCATGAACAATCAGGAAACGCTCTACCAGGTTGTGGACCGTGTTGCCACCATTACGCTCAACCGCCCGGACAAGCTCAACGCCTGGACCGCGACGATGGAGCAGGAAGTTCGCGCTGCTATGTATGCGGCGGAAGCGGATGCGAATGTGCGCGTCATCGTGCTCACCGGTTCGGGGCGCGGATTCTGCGCCGGCGCGGACATGTCGCTGCTTAGCGGCATCGCGCGGCAGGGGCTGCCGGGATCGGGCGGCGAGCATGCACTGCGCAACTCCGGCAACGGGGCCCAGCGCGCTCACGTTCGCGCCGATTTTCAGAAGAAGTATTCCTATTTCCCCTCGCTTGAGAAGCCGGTCATCGCCGCCATCAACGGGCCCGCCGTGGGACTGGGTTTTGTCCTCACACTCTACTGCGATCTGCGCTTCGCGTCGGACACCGCGCGATTCGGCACCGCCTTCGCGCGCCGGGGGCTGATCGCCGAATACGGGATGGCCTGGATGCTGCCCCGGCTGAT
>JAYTVY010000305.1:0-7632 GCA_043743755.1 Bryobacterales bacterium
CCTGCGTCGTGGGATTCTCGTAGAACGCCTTCCCCAGGTTGCGATACTGCCACAACCGCTCTTCGAGGGACGGCGCTTGCGCGGCCAGGACACTGAGAACCACCAGAACAACAAGGCGTCGCATTGACGTGAGTTTCAAGGCCGATTTTAGCGCAGTCGCACTACGCCGTTTGTATCCCCGCGGCCTGCTCCAGTCCCCGCGCCTTGATCTCCTCATCCCGGATCTTAAACTTTTGAATCTTGCCCGTCACCGTCATCGGAAAGGCCTCCACGAATCTGAAGTATTGCGGAATCTTGAAGTGCGCGATCTTTCCCTTGCAGTATTCTCGAATCTCCTCTTCGTTGGCCGGTTCCTTCAGCCTGATCCACGCGCACACAGTCTCGCCCAGCTTCGCATCCGGCAGCCCCACCACTTGCACATCCGCCACCTTGGGATGCGTATGCAAAAACTCTTCGATCTCCCGGGGATAAATGTTCTCGCCGCCGCGAATAATCAAATCCTTCGCGCGCCCCGTGATCCGGAAGTAACCGTCCTCGCGCATGGTCGCCAGATCGCCGGTATGGAGCCAGCCCTCCGGGTCGATGGTTCGCGCCGTGGCTTCCGGCTCCTGGTCATACCCCTTCATCACCAGGTAACCGCGCGTGCACAACTCGCCCTGCTCGCAGATCTCCGTGGTCTCGCCCGTCGCCGGATTCACAATCCGCACCTCGGTATTGGCGCAAGCGCACCCCACCGTGGCCACGCGCTTTTCCAGCGGATCGTCCACGCAGGACATCGTGATTACCGGCGATGTTTCAGTCTGGCCGTACATGATGGTCATCTGCGGGCAGTGCATTTCATCCACCACGCGCTTCATCACTTCCACCGGGCACGGCGCTCCGGCCATGACGCCGGTGCGCAGCGACGTATAGTCGAAGCGTTTGAACTCGGGATGATCGAGTTCGGCGATGAACATGGTTGGGACGCCATAGATACAAGTTGCGCGCTCCTCATGAATCATCTCCAGCGTGGCCAGCGGCTCGAAGGTGGACGCCGGCAGCAGTAGCGTCACGCCGCTCACCACCGATGCCAGCGAGCCGCCCACGCAGCCGAAGCAATGGTACAGCGGCACGGGCGCGCATAACCGGTCATTTTCCGATAGCTGCATGCCGCTGCGAATAATCTCGGCGTTGTTGAGCAGATTGCGATGCGTCAACAGTACACCCTTAGGCGAACCGGTGGTGCCCGACGTGTACTGGATGCTGGCGACATCGTCACAATGAACGGCATCTTCCGCCGGACGCCCGTTGCTCGTCAGCATCCGGTCCCATGATTCCGACCCGAAATAGACGGCATGCTCCAGCGCCGGCAGCTGCCCATCTCGCGCTTCCTGGAGAATCGCGTGGTAATCCGAGCGCTGGTCCGCCGCCCACAGAAACAGCGCGCGCATCCCGGATTTCTGAATCACATAGCGCAGCTCACGGGCTCGATATGCCGGGTTTACATTCACCAGCACCGCGCCGATCCGCGCGGCCGCCAGCTGCACCAGGACCCATTCAACGCAATTGGTGGACCACACCCCGATCCGGTCTGGCGCTCGCAAACCCAGTCCAGCCAGCCCCCGCGCGGTCCGGTCCACTTCGGCGTCCAATTGTTCGAACGTCAGGCGCTGCTTCTGATGCCGCACTACCAGCGCTTCATGTCCTGGCACGCGGCAGGCCGTCTGGCGAAAGATCTGATCGATGGTCCGATCGATCAACGGGGTATCCGGACCTTTGGAATAGCTCAGCACAGAGTCGAGTGTAGTACGGGTTCGTGTATACTCGCACCTGAGCGTATGGCGAAAGACCCAGTCATCACAGGCTTGGCGCTTGAAGACAAGCCCAAGCAGATCCTGATTGCCATCCTGAATGCCGCGGGGCTGAGCGCGGCTAAAGTCACCAGCGTGCAGCGAAACGCCGCGGAACAGGCTCGCGTGATGTATGAGAACCTGCTGCAGTTCGGAGTCGCGGCCCAGAACAAGCTCTATGCGGCGCCGGGTCGTGCCGTCATCCAGGTCTTCGCCGCCAACCTGGCAAAGCCTCGCGCTGAAGTGATCCAACTCATGACCGACAAGATCAACCAGTTGGGGCCTTCCACCGTCTCACACCACGCCAGCAACACTCATTTCGTGTTTGACGTGGCCCCATCTTCCATCTCCAACAAAGCGGCGTTCATCGCAGCCGTTAATGCCAACGCGTCGGTGTCAAAATTTCTTCAGCCTCCGAAAGACCCGGCCTTTCACATTGAAATTCCCAAGCAGGCATAAATGAATCTTCAGCGCTACGCGATCCTCATCCTGACGGCTTCCCTCACCCTGTCCGCGGCGAAACGATTCTCTCTCGAGCAAGTGCTGAGCGGCGCGTTCCCCACCGATCTTACCGCCGCCTCGCGGACCGGCAAAGTCGCCTGGGTGCTGGACGAGCGCGGCGCGCGCAATCTGTGGGTGGCCGAAGCGCCCGATTACCAGGGCCGCCGTCTCACGAATTTCACCGATGACGACGGTCAGGAGATCGCGGAGATAGCCTGGACTCCGGACGCGAAGTGGATCGTCTACGTGCGCGGCGGCGACTTCGAAACGCGCCGGACCAACCCAAATCCCGCGAGTCTGCCGCAAGGCGTCGATCAATCGGTGTGGATTGTCCCCGTCGCCGGCGGCTCTGCCCGCAAGCTCGCTGAAGGAAATTCTCCCGCCGTCTCTCCCAAGGGAGACCGTGTCGTTTATTTGAAGAGCAATGAAGTGTGGTCCATCGGCATGGAGGACGGCGCGAAGCCGGTTCAGTTGATTCACGCCCGGGGACAGGCCGGCGAATTGCGCTGGTCGCCCGACGGATCGCGGCTGGCGTTCGTGAGCGCTCGTGTGGATCACAGCTTCATCGGCGTCTATGATTTCGCCGCGAAATCGATGCGTTATCTCGACGCCAGCACGGATAGAGATTCGCAGCCCGCGTGGTCCCCCGATAGCAAGAGCATCGCCTTCGTTCGTGTTCCCGTGGCGACGCGTGCGTTTCTCTTTGGACCCATCCGGTCCGCCGAGCCGTGGTCCATCAGGATTGCCGGCGTCGAGACCGGCGCGGGCCGCGAACTCTGGAAGGCCGCGCCAGGACCGGGCAGCGCGTTTCATGCCATGGTTGCGGACAACCAGTTGTTCTGGGGCGCGGAAGACCGCATCGTGTTCCCCTGGGAACGCACCGGTTTCGCGCACTTATATTCGGTTTCCATCCGCGGCGATACCGCGCGCCCCTTGAATCACGACGGCGAGTTCGACGTGGAACACGTATCGCTCTCCAGGGACCGCAAGTCCGTTTTGTTTTCGTCGAATGAAGGCGACATTGACCGCCGCCATCTTTGGCGCGTTTCGATACTCGGCGAAGACCAGCAGCCGCTGACCAGGGGCGATGGCCTGGAGTGGTCGCCGCTTGACCTGGGCGGCGGGCAAGTGGCGGTGCTGCACTCCGACGCCACGCATCCGGCGCGCGCCGCTGTGGTAACGTCCGCGCGCGTTCAGGATCTGACGCCCCCGCCCGCGGACTTCCCCGCCGACTCATTAGTCACCCCCCGCCAGGTGATCCTTTCAGCCGCCGACGGCCTCCCCATCCACGCTCAGTTGTTCCTGCCCGCCGATCTCAAGCCCGGCGAGAAACGTCCGGCCATGATCTTCTTCCACGGCGGATCGCGCCGACAGATGCTGCTTGGCTTCCATTACATGGACTACTATCACAACGCCTACGCGATGAATCAGTACCTCGCGAATCGCGGCTACATCGTGCTGAGCGTCAATTACCGCAGCGGCATCGGCTACGGCCTGAACTTCCGCGAAGCGCTGAATTACGGCGCCACCGGCGCCAGCGAGTTCAACGATGTTTTGGGAGCGGGCCTGTATTTGCGCGGGCGCGCCGACGTGGACCCGAAGAAGATCGGCCTCTGGGGCGGCTCCTACGGCGGATACCTCACCGCCCTTGGTCTGGCGCGCGCGTCGGACCTCTTCGCCGTCGGCGTAGACTTCCACGGCGTACACGACTGGAACAACGTGATTCGGAATTTCGTTCCCGCCTACGATCCCGGCAAGGACCTTAATGCCGCCCGCATCGCGCTTGAATCCTCACCCATGTCGTCCATCGACACGTGGCGCTCGCCGGTCCTCTTGATCCACGGCGATGACGATCGCAACGTCCCCTTCCACGAAACCGTGATGCTGGTGGAAGCACTCCGCACCCACCACGTCCCCTTCGAGCAGTTAATCTTCCCCGATGAAATCCACGGCTTCCTAACGCACAAGAAATGGATCGAAGCCTACACCGCCACCGAAAAGTTCCTCGCCAAATACCTAACCCCCTAATCCCCCCGTTGTACGGCGGGGCCCCTGCCCCGCAGCCGGCCCCCCGGCCGGCTCGTCCCCACACCCAGCCCCCCTGATATGATCCTCACATGAAGCTCGGGCTATCGCTGCTGCTGAGTTACCTGGCTCTAGCTCAACCCGCCCCACGCGCTCTGGTGCAGCCTGAGCCGCCCGCCAACACGCTCAAGGATCGCGGCACGCGCTGGGCGCTGGTGGTGGGCATCTCTTCCTACCAATATCTGCGCCCGGACGCCCAGCTTCAGTTCGCGCATCGCGACGCCGAACAGTTCGCGGCCTTTCTGCGCGATGCTCCCGGAGGTGCGCTCCCCCCCAGCCATATTCGCCTGCTCACCAACAGTGACGCCACTCTCGCCGGGCTACGGGCGGCGCTGCATACGTGGCTGGTGGAGTCCGCTGGTCCGTCGGATGTGGTTTATCTCTTCTTCGCCGGCCACGGCGTAGTGGCCGAGCGCGATGAAGCGTATTTCGTGGCGCATGATTCCGACCCCCAGAATCTTCACGCCACCGCTCTGGCTTTTCGCGAAGTGGACGCCACCCTGAGCAGCCGCCTTCGCGCGAACCTGGTGGTCTTGGTTGCCGATGTCTGCCATGCCGGCCGTCTGGGCTGGTCCAGTTATTCGCCGAACGCGCCCAACGCCGTCGTGCAGCCGCTCGAAAGCCTCGGCCAGGGCGACCGCTCATTCCTCAAGCTGCTGGCTACGCGGCCCAGCGAGCGCTCCTTCGAAGATCGCAAATGGAACGGCGGCCATGGCGTCTTTACCTACGCTTTGCTCCAAGGCCTGGAAGGCGGAGCCACTCGCGATAGCGACGGCGTCGTCCGCGCGTCTCAACTCATTGACTACGTATCGCGCGTTGTTCCTGAGCAGACAGACGCGAAGCAGCACCCCCGCGTGGCCGGTACTTTCGATCCGCGCCTGGCCTTAGCCGTGGCCGCGCCGCTGCCGTCCGCGCCTAAGCCCCTCACTCTCGACGTTTACGGTCCCGCCGGAAGCGCCATCTATGTCGACAGCGCTTTTCGCGGCAAAATTCGTTCTTCCGGCGATCTCCACGTGGATCTGCTGCAGCCCGGCGCCCACCGTTTTGCCGCCGATTTTCCGGACGGGAAGACTTTGGACGGAACCGTCACCCTGTCTAGCGCCGCATCGCGCGTGCAGATCGCCGAGCCCACCGCGGACAACCTGAGCTTGCTGCGCGGCCGCATTGAAGCCAAACGAATCCTCGAAAAGGACGGCGCGTGGGATTTCTATCGTAGCCATACATTCACCGGACCACAGCACGCCATCGCGGATTCAATCATTACCGGTTCGCTGGAAGATTTGGGACAGGCCTGTGTGCAGGATTACGTGCAATCCAACTCGCCTGGGCCGAAAGGGGCAATGCTCCAGCGCGCCGTGAATGCGTATGATCGCCTGCAGCAGTTGCGTCCCAATGACGCCGACCTCGAAACGCGAAAGCTCTTCTGCACCGGCCGTCTTCAGATTGCTCAGGGCCGATTCGCCGAAGCCGTTGCAAGTTTAGAACAGTCCCTGCGCCGGGATCCCCAATTCGCCTGCGCTTATAACGCCCTCGGCGTCGCGCTGGACCGTCTGAAGCGTGCTGCCGAGTCTCGTACTGCCTTTGAAACCGCTGCAAAGCTTACGCCGGAATGGGCCCTCCCGCCGAGTCAGATCGCCTCGCAGTTGATCGCGCGCGGCGACTTGAAACAGGCGCTGCCGTATCTGGAAAAGGCCGTGCAAAACAGTCCCCGGTCCGTCCCGCCGCATTGGAGTTTGCTTCGGCTGAATCGGCTGCTCGGCCGCCTGCCCGAGGTGGAGCGCCTCGCCGTCGAGCTGCAAGATCTGAATCCCAGCTATGCGCCAACGTATCTGGAACTCGGAGAAGCGTACAGCGCCGCCGGGCAGTACCAGAAAGCCGCGGATGCTTACGACGCTTATCTGCTGCTCGCGCCGAATTTCGCCGACGCGAACGACGTTCGAACCCGCGCCGAAAAGGCACGGAACTTGGCCAAGCCCCCGGCTCCAAGCCTGCGGCGATAAGCGTCGCGTCCTACTTCTTCGTGTTCAGCCTGAATTCCACCAGCAGCGGAGCGCCTGGCTTCGCATCCACCCGGTACATGGTCTGCGGCACCGGGTCGTCGTGCGTCAGCTGGCTCTTTCCCGCTCCCGCATCTTTCTCCGCGCCGGTGTAGGCCTTCCCCGCCTGCCCCTTTGCATCCAGCCGCTGCGTCTTCGCTTTCCACTTTTTTTCCCACTGCTCCACTTGAGCTTCCGTCAGCTTCAGACGGCGGTCGCCAATCGACACTCCAGCCAGTGGTTCCTTACTCACTAGAATGGTCAGCAATTCGCCCGTCTGATCGGCGCGAGTGTTCTCCACCGTGAAATAGGGCGTGCTGTCGTCCGCCGCGGGAATCTCGATCAGCACTCCCGCCGCGACACGATTGTTTCCGCCGCGAGTCCTCAGCGTGGGGAAAATGAGATACGGATCGCCCTTGGCGCCACCCGCGTACTCTTCGCGATCGATCACGTACAGATACCCGGTGCGCGCGCTCTCCACGCTGATCCGAACTTTCTGCCCCGGCAGCAGCGGCGTATCGCCGGTCAGCCGTTCCGGCGTCCATTCGCGCTGCCCGGATTCCTCTTGGATCAATGACCGGACCCGTTGCTCGTCCGCTGGCTTGCTGGGCCGCAACCGCCACAACGTAATCCCCACAAACCCATCGTCTTTCGGGACGCCCGCCGGCGCTTTGGCCGGCTCCGCTTTGCGCCCGGCTGGCCGCTTGTTCAGCAAATTCGTGTCCCACAGCTCGCGCGTGCGTACTTGATCGTCCTGCGCGTATCCGTTCAGGGCGATGACCAGCGCGAGCGCCGGCCAGCGGAATCTTCTCTTCTCAGTCATGCTCCAGCTTTAGTAAGTGAACCACAATATCTCCCGTCCCCCTGAGCGTGGTCAGCTGGCCCGCGTCATCGCGTTCAACCTTGGGAGCATTGACGCCGTATTTCTCCACGAACGCCTCCACCGCCTGAAGCTGCGCCGGGTCGCCGATCTTGCCCCGGTGTTCGGTATTCGCCCATCTCTTCAGATCCTCGATCTCCGGCAGGCTCGATTTTGACCACACCACCCACACCTTCTCCGTTCCCTTCTTGGCATCGAATACAAAAGGACCTCCCTGTGGAATCTCGAGCTTCTGGCCGCTATCGAGTAGCGCCGATCCGTCATTCGTTAGCGGAGTCGGAAACAGCGTGTTAAACACCGG
>JAYTVY010000306.1:0-3614 GCA_043743755.1 Bryobacterales bacterium
GTCCACCAGGAAGAAGCAATCATGCCTGCGGCAGATCTCACCAATCGCTTGGAGGTTCGCCCGGAAGCCACTGATATACTGGACGAAACTGATGGCCAACAGCCGCGCCCCGCGAGTGGCTTCGTTTATGCGATCCAGGGGATCGTACACCGACAACACGTCCACTCGCACGCCCTTGGCTTCGAGTTTCCGCCAAGGATAAAGGTTGGCCGGGAACTCCTCGCGGAAGGCGACCACACGGTCCCCCGGACGCCAATCGAGGCCCATGGCCACGGTGGCGATCCCTTCAGAGGTATTCTTCACCAGCGCGATCTCGTCGCGGCCGGCCCCGATCAAGCGCGCCGCCGCCACCCGCAGCCCTTCGTATACGTCTACCCATTGTCCGTAGTGCAGCGAGCCGTATTCAAGGACGTCCTGAGCCAGCGCCTGCATCGCCTCCGCGGCCGGACGGCACAGCGGCGCCACGGCCGCGTGATTCAGGTAGATCAGCCGGCCGGTGACCGGGAGCTGGTCCCGATGCCGCCGCCAAAGCGGCTCTAAAACGTTGTTGAAACCCATCTTAACCACTATACGTACAACAGATAAGGTCTATACTAATGTCAGGAGTTCCCACGATGAAGCGCTTTCTCGCCCCTGGTTTGAGTTTGCTGCTGTTACTCGGGTTGGCGCTGCCCAACTCCGCCTTCGCCGATAACAAGAAAAAGGACCCTGAAGAGATCGGCAATCGCGATGTCGGCAAGGGCGTCAATTTCTACTCGCTGGAGAAAGAGATCGGCATCGGAAAAGGGCTGGCGCAGGAAGTGGAGCGGCAAGCCAAGATCATCAACGATCCGGTGATCTCGGAGTACGTCAACCGCATCGGACAGAACCTGGTGCGCAACTCGGACGCCAAGGTGCCCTTCACGATCAAGGTGATCGACAGCGAGGACGTGAACGCGTTCGCCTTACCGGGCGGATTCTTCTTCGTGAACTCGGGGCTCATTCTGAAGGCGGAGAACGAAGCCGAACTCGCGGGCGTCATGAGCCATGAGATCGCGCACGTGGCCGCGCGGCACGGCACACGGCAGGCTACCCGCGGCGAGATCGCCAACCTGATGACCATTCCGCTGATCTTCATGGGCGGCTGGGCGGGATACGGCGCGCGGCAAGCGGCCAGCATCCTGGTACCGGTGGGATTCCTGAAGTTCTCGCGCGGGTTTGAATCAGAGGCCGACATGCTAGGCCTGCAGTATATGTACAAGGCGGGCTACGATCCCACGGCGTTCGTCGATTTCTTTGAAAAGATCGAATCGCTGGAGAAACGCAAGCCGGGCACCATGGCCAAGGTATTCGCCACGCATCCGATGACCGATGACCGCATTCGCGTGGCCCAGAAGAACATCCAGGAGATGCTGGCGGCCAAGCCCGAGTACGTGGTCACCACCTCCGAGTTCAACGACGTAAAAGCGCGGCTCTACGCCATGCACAATCGCCGCAAGGTCGACGACAAGGATCTGAACCGTCCCAAGCTGCGCCGCACTCCCGGCTCCACCACCGGTCCGGTGGACGCCGATGAAGACGGCAAGAAGCCCAAGAGCGACGAAGACGAGCGGCCTACTTTGAAACGCCGGCCATCGGCGGATTAGTATTCGATTGCTTTTCGAGATTACCCACGGCGTGAACCGCCGTGGGCTTTTTCTTTTTTGTGGGGAACTTTGCTCCTGCCGGCGCGTAGTAGCAAGCGATGCGCACCCTTTGCTCAGCACTCCTCGTGGCCGCCGCGGCTCTGGCCGCCACCAATGCGCCGGAGGTCACGTTCCACAAGGACGTGCTGCCGGTGCTGCAAAAGAACTGCCAGAACTGTCATCGCCCGGGCGAAGCCGCGCCGTTCTCGCTGCTAACTTACACCCAAGCCAGACCCTGGGCGGCGGCCATCAAGCAAGCGGTGCTCACGCGCAAGATGCCGCCCTGGTTTGCCGATCCGCACTATGGCAAGTTCTCGAACGACCGCTCGCTCTCGCCCGCGGAGATTTCCACCTTGGTAGCCTGGGCCGATACAGGGGCCAAGCCGGGCGACGCCAGGCAGGCTCCCCCGCCCCGTGAGTTCGTCGAGGGTTGGGCGATCGGCAAACCCGACTACATAGTTCAGATGCCCGCCGAGTTCTCAATTCCCGCCTCCGGCACCGTCGACTATCAGTACTTCCTGGTGCCCACTGGCTTCCAGCAGGACAAGTACGTCCGGGTGGCGGAAGCGCGTCCCGGCAATCGCCAGCTGGTACACCACATCATCGCCTTCGTCCGCCCTCCGGGCAGCCAGTGGATGAAGAACTTGAAGCCGGGCGTCCCCTTTGTTCCTAAGCGCGACGGCAACGGCGGGGGCGACGGCGGCTTCGGCGGTGAATTCCTGGTGGGCTATGCTCCCGGCCTTCCGCCGGAGATACTGGGCCCGGGCCAGGCTAAGCTGGTGCCGGCCGGATCGGACCTGATCCTCCAGATGCACTACACCGCCAACGGCAAGCCGGGAACGGACCGCTCAAGTATTGGGTTCGTTTTTGCGAATGCAGCGCCGAAAGAGCGCGTAATGATGCTGGCGGCCGAAAACGGGAAGTTCGTCATCCCGCCGGGCGACTCCAATTACGAGGTCCATTCGAAGTTCCAGCTGCAGGCGGACTCCACGCTGACTCAGTTTCTGCCGCACATGCACTTCCGCGGGAAGGATTTCGAATATCGCGTGACGTATCCGGATGGAACCAGCGAGACGCTGCTCAGCGTCCCGCACTACGATTTCAACTGGCAGCTGACCTACTATCTGGAGACGCCCAAGCGCTTGCCCGCGGGCAGCGTAATAGAATGCACCGCCCACTTCGACAATTCGCCGAACAACAAGTACAATCCCGATCCGACGAAAGCCGTTCGGTTTGGAGAGCAGACGTGGGAAGAGATGATGATCGGGTTCTTCGAGGTGGCGTTCGACCCGAGTATGAATCCCATGGACCTGTTTCGTCCGAAGAAGTCAAAACCAGCGGGCGGTTCTTAGTCCAGAACCCTGACAAATTCCGCCATGATCCTGTACTTCTCTTCCTCGGGGTCCAGGTTCCAGGTGGGACCGTCCGGGTTCAGCGACTCCAGGCGGACGCCGGTGTGGCGCCACTCGCCGTCCTCGGCTACCGCCTTCTCACTCGAATAGCGCTTAATGGCGAAGGCGTCGCCCGCGGGGTCCAGACTCTGCACCAGGACCAGGCGGCCCTGGCGGGAACCCGCCACCACTCCCGAACGGAACACGCACAGCGAATGATTTGGGATCAGCGGCTCCATGGAAGTACCTTCGATATGGGCCACGAACAGCTTGTCGTTGAGGCCTAGATTCTCCGGCGCCTCTTCCCAGCCTTCGGGTTCCACTTCGTCGTTGTCGAGAAAACGCCCGGCCGCGGCTCTCAGCGTGTAGCGCGGCAGATGCGTCCGGAACGCAAGCACCGTCGCCGGAACATGCCGGCGGTAAAGGCGATCCAGGGTACGCTCAAGCGTGCCCATGAGATCCGCCGGCATGCGGCCGGTAACGCGCAGGACTCCCGAAAGGGTGTCTTCGAGCCATCCGAAAAACGCCTTCACGCCGAGTTCGCGAGCCTTGGCCTCGA
>JAYTVY010000307.1:0-3543 GCA_043743755.1 Bryobacterales bacterium
GAATGCCGATCTCTGGCCGCTGGTGAACGGGCCGACGAGCTGGATTCTGGATCCGGCCAACAACTTCGTATACGAGGCGCACACATACTTCGACAGGGACTATAGCGGGAGTTACGCGCGCACCTACGATCAAGAGCTGGCGCTGGATTCCACGCTTCCAACCCGGGGACAGCAGCGCCTTAAGAAGTTCACGGATTGGTGCCAGACCAACCATGTGCGCGGATATCTAGGCGAGTACGGGGTTCCCAACACCGACGCGCGCTGGCTGGCGGTGCTGGATGGATTTCTGGCGGCGCTCGATACGGTGGGGCTGGACGGAACGTATTGGGCGGCGGGCGAATGGTGGAACAACTATACGCTCTCTGTGCAGCCGCTCAACAATTTCACCGTGGACCGGCCGCAGCTCGCGGTGCTCGAAGGTCATCTGCCGCCGCGCTCATTCACTACCGTATCGGCGGCCAGCTCCAGCGGGTTTGCGTTCGCGCCGGATTCGCTGGTGACCGGTTACGGGTCGGGACTTGCTCCGGGAACCGAGGCAGCGTCGATGCTGCCGCTGCCCACTTCGCTGGCGAACGCCGAGGTGGACGTGATGGATTCCACCGGCGTGTCGCGGCCGGCGCCGCTCGTGTTCGTTTCGCCGGGGCAGATCAACTATCTGATCCCTCCGCAAACGGCCGCCGGCCGATTGGACGTGACGGTGCGAGTTCAGGGCAATGTCACCGGGACCGGGACGTTCTCCATCGCCTCCGTGGCCCCGGCCCTTTTTTCGTCGAACGCCGACGGGCGCGGAATCGCGGCGGCGCAAGTGGTGCGGGTGAAGTCGGACGGTACGCAGTCATACGAGGCGGTTGCCAGCTTCGATCCGGCCCAGAACCGCTTTGTGGCCTCGCCGATTGACTTCCGAACCAGTACCGATCGTCTATTTCTGCTGCTCTATGGAACCGGTTTCCGGCGCGCGTCGGGCGCGACGTTGAAGATTGGATCCGTGGAGGTGCCAGTTCTGTTCGCTGGCGCGCAGCCGGTATTTTCGGGGCTGGATCAGGTGAATGCGGAGTTGCCGCGAACGCTGATGGGCGTGGGCGAGGTGACCGTGCTGCTGAAAGCGGATGGCCGGCCCGCCAACGCTGTGACGCTCGCCTTTCGCTGATTAGAAGTTCGATCCCAGGTGGCGCATAGCGGCGCCCAGCACCGGGCCGGCGTCGCGTGTCTGCACGATGGCGATCAAGCGCATTCCTTCAACATGCCAGTTTTTCTGGATGTGAACTTTCAACTCGCTGTCGAACGGACGGTCTTTGCGCAAAGTCGCGACGCGGGTGAGTTCGCGCACTACCGAGACGTGACGCAGCGTGCGTCCGGTATTCTCGCCGCGCTGGACATGCGAAGTGTCGTTGTCGTCGGCCAGCGCGAGTAGCAGCTCCGCGTCGGCGGCGGGATCGGTCTGGATGCGCACCAGCAGCGTATCTGGGGAGTGATTGACGATGGAAACGATTCGCACCGGGACCTTCTCGCGCTGGGCGGACTGAGCGATGCCGGACGTCACGCCGCGGCGGTCCGTGCCGGAGAACTGGAGGTGGCCGTCCACCACCATTTGCGGCGTGTAGACGCTCTCGATTCCGAAGCGCAGGGCGTAGGCCATTTGGCGATTGCTATAGAGGACCGAGGAATAGGGATCGGACCAGCCGAGGCTGTTCCAGTAATCGACGTGCTCGCTGAGGACCACGGTCTCCGCGCCGCTGATGGGCTGGCCGTGGTCGTGTGATTCGAGCAAGGCGTCGGCGGGGGGGCAGCTGGAGCAGCCTTCGGAGGTAAACAGCTCCACCAGGACGGGCTGGCGGGGGGATCCGGCGTCGGTGGGGTGGGGGGCTAGAGCGAGTGCTGTGAGGGTCAGGAGTAAGAGGCGCATGTTGGGGCTCCTGTAGTGCGAGTCTACTGTAGTTGACGGTCAGGGTGGGCGGGGCGTGCAACTTGGGGAAGTTACTGCCCTGTCCCACAGAGAGCTGGGTGCTTTAGAATTTGGGGTGTGCTGAAGAAACTTGGTTGTCTGCTGGTGATTTGCGGGACGGCGGGTGCGCAGACCGCCGTCGAGCAGCTTTGGGAACAGAAGCTGGACCAGAAGATTCGAGCCGTCGACCAGTCGCTCAACGGGGTAATGGGAGTGGCCGCCATCGATCTCAACTCGGGGCGCGTGTTTGTCCATAACGGGGACGCGCAGTTTCCCACCGCAAGCTCCATCAAAATTCCGATACTGATTCAGATGTTCCGCGATGCGCGGGCGGGGAAATTCGCCTGGTCCGATCAAGTGACGCTCGGCGTGAAGGACAACGTGGGCGGGAGCGAAGGGCCGCTGCAGGAAAAGCTGAATCGCGGCGCGGTGACGCTGACCATCCGCGAACTAGTGGAGCACATGATCGTTTACAGCGACAACTCGGCGACCAACCGCTGCATTGACATTGTGGGCATGGCGCGCGTGAACGCGCTGCTGGCGGAGTTTGGGATGCGGTCCACGCATCTGCGGCGCAAGATGATGGACGTTGCGGCGGCGGCGCGAGGCGACGAGAACGTATCCACGCCACTCGAACTAGCGCGCGTGGTGGAGCGGCTCTATCGCGGCACCGCGGCCGATCCCGATTCTTGCCGCGAAATGCTCGGGATCATGAAGAAGGTGAACCAGTGGATGCGGCCGGTGATCCCGCCGGGCATTGAAGTCGCATCCAAGCCCGGCGATCTGGATGGCGTGCGCTGCGAGGTGGGACTGGTGTATCTGCCGAAGCGTCCGTTTATCGTGAACGTGATGTCCACCTGGCTGGATGAGAATGCCAATCCAGTGGGGAAAGTGACGGGAATCGTATTCGAATATTTCTCGAAATTGGCGGGGGCCAATCAGTACGGGCGGAAGCTACAATAGGAGTCGCCATGGAACTTGAGGGGAAACGAATCGCGGTTTTGGTGGATACGCTGTATCAGGAAATGGAAGTATGGTACCCGTATTTTCGGCTGATGGAAGCCGGCGCCGAGTGCGTGCTGGTGGGAGCGGAAGCGGGCAAGACGTATGCGAGCAAGCTGGGCTATCCGGCGGTGGCCCAGAAATCCTATGACGGCGTGACGGCGGACGAGTTTGACGGGGTGGTGGTGCCAGGCGGCTACGCGCCAGATCATATCCGTCGGCATGCGCGCGCCAATCAGCTCGTGCAGGAACTGGATGCGCAGGGAAAGCTGGTCGCGTCCATCTGCCACGGGCCCTGGGTCCTGTGCTCGGCGGGGATATTGAAGGGCCGGCACGCTACCTGCTTCTTCGCGATTAAAGACGATGTGATAAACGCGGGCGCGCTGTATGAAGATGCGGCGGTCGTGGTGGATCGCAATCTGGTAACGTCGCGCAAGCCGGAGGATCTGCCGGCCTTCTGCCGCGCGGCTATTCGAGTTCTGGTGGAAAGTCCGGTACTCACGGCTTGAGCCAGAACGGCAGTGTCATCTCGGTCAGCGGACTTCACAAGAAGTACGGCGCCGTGGAAGCCGTGCGCGGCATCGACTTTGAAGTGCATG
>JAYTVY010000308.1:0-2213 GCA_043743755.1 Bryobacterales bacterium
GATTCGCGGCGAAAAATGAGCCACGCTCGCTATCTGCTGTCACTGCCGGAGCGTGTGGTGAGGTCGGCGGCCGCGCTGGCCGGGGGGCTTATCCGCGAAATCGGCGATGTCACGCTGCCTGCCCCGCTGCGGCGCACGCGGCTTTATCAAGCGCTGGTGGGCGTGGGGCTGCGCTTCATGATTGAAGAAGTGGGCGAGGTGCAGGGAACGTATCCGGCGGACGGCGCGCTGGCGGAAAACTTTCTGCTGCGGCGCACGGCGGGTCACGGGCTGGAGCTGATCGGCATTCTGGCTTTCCACGCTTCGCCGGTGTGGGTGATGGCCGCGCTGGCGGATCTCACGGGCGCGGGGCGGCAGATCATCGGCGAGATTTCGGACGCGCTCAAACAAGAGGGGCTGCTGGATAAGGATACGAAGTTCGAAACCATGGATCAGATGCTGGACGGCCTGGAACGCAGCGCGGCGCAGGCCGCGGTGATGCTGAATACGCCGCCGGTGGACGTGCCTGGTCTGCGCAAGGAATGGAAATCCCTGCGCGAGGAGGCGGCCCGCATTCCACAGCCCGATCTTCCGTCGCCCGCTTTTCTAATGCGCTCCTGGGAAGGGCTGAAGCGCGAAGCCGCGGCGCAACACCGCACGGTCTTCGAAATTTCGGCGCTGGTGGCGCTGTCCACGGTGTCGCGATTGCCTGAAAATCTGAGGAAGCTTTCACGCGCCGCGGCGCGGGCGGCGCGCAGCACGGGCCAGTTGTTCGCTGGTCCTTTGCTGGAACATTACACGGTTGTACTGGGCGAGATCGGCAAGGAAGGTTATCTGAAATGGTGGGCGCGGGAGTTTCGCCCTTATTTGCGCGCCGCCGCGAATCAGTTCTCGCCCGAGCACCGCTCTTGGACGGAACGCATGCTGCCTTAGGCAATCGTTGTGAACCCACGCGCCTGGATAGAAATCACGATTGCGAGCCTGTCTCTCTTGCAGTGCGCGGGAGCGGATAAGGACTGGCGGCTATATGGCGGCAACGCAGCGGGCACGCGCTATTCGGCACTCAAGCAGATCAACCGTTCGAATGTCGCGCGGCTTCAACTCGCCTGGACTTTCGATGCCGCCGAGGGCCGCAGCGACGGGCAAACGCAGCCCATAGTGATCGACGGAGTGCTGTTTGGGATCACACCGAAACACAAGGTGATCGCGCTTAACGCGGCGACGGGGAAGCTGTTGTGGCGATTTGATTCGGGAATCGACGGGCGCGGTCCGAACCGCGGACTAACGTATTGGTCCGGCGGACAGGGCGGGCGGATCTTCGCAGCGGTCCAGAGTTTTGTGTACGCGCTGGACGTTTCAACCGGCAAGCCGATTACTAGTTTTGGCGACGGTGGGCGCATCGATCTGCGAAGGGATCTGGGGCGCGATCCAGAGGCGCAGTCCATCGTTCTGACAACTCCCGGAATCGTATTCGAGGATCTGTTGATTGTTGGCGGCCGCACTCCCGAGGCTCTTCCCGCGCCGCCCGGCGACATCCGCGCCTACGATGTGCGCACGGGGAAGCTGCGATGGTCATTTCATACCATCCCGCATCCCGTGGAGTACGGCTACGAAACATGGCCCCAGGATGCCTGGACGTATTCGGGCGCGGCCAACAACTGGGCGGGGATGGCAGTGGATGAAAAGCGCGGGATTGTGTATGTGCCCACCGGGTCCGCCGCCAGCGACTTCTATGGATTCGACCGGCTGGGGGATAACCTGTTCGCAAACACGCTGCTGGCGCTGGATGCGCGCACCGGGAAGCGCATCTGGCACTTTCAGGCCGTCCGGCACGACATATGGGACCGCGATTTTCCTTCGCCTCCCACGCTGGTGACGGTGAAGCGGGGCAGGGAGCGGATCGACGCGGTGGCGCAAACCACCAAACAAGGCTGGCTGTATTTGTTTGAAAGAACCACGGGCGCGCCGCTGTTTCCAATTGAACAACGAGCTTATCCGGCCAGTACGACACCCGGCGAAACGGCCGCCGCAACGCAGCCGCTGCCCACGCGCCCCGGGCCGTTCTCGCGGCAGGCGCTTACGGAAGATCTGCTAACCGAGCGCACGCCGGCGGCGCATCAGTGGGCGGCGGCCCGGTTTCGCGCGCTGGCGTCGGGCGGGCAGTTCGTCCCTTTCGGCGTGGATAAGGAGACGGTCATTTTTCCGGGCTTCGATGGCGGCGCCGAATGGGGCGG
>JAYTVY010000309.1:0-6896 GCA_043743755.1 Bryobacterales bacterium
GTTGTCGTGAAAATGCGGGCCCCGGCGTACGTCCTCGTCCAAGCCACGGGCATCATCGGATCGTTCTGACTCCCGGATGCCGCCGCGTCCGAAGGATTCATTCCTTCCAGCACCTCGCCGAGCAACAGCGGCTGCGTCCCCTGCGGCAAAGGCAACCGGACCTTGTATACGTCCGTCGGCGCCCAAATCGCGCCGTTTCGGATGCCGCGCAGAATCGGATGCTCCTCCTGTCCCTTCACAAAAATCGCGCGCGTGCCCTGCACGGCATGTTTCCCGTGGTGCGCGATCCACGTTTCACCCAGCACCTGGCGTCCGAAGCCGCCGTCCCATTCCTTGCTGTTCCAGCTATATCGCCGGTACGTCGCGCTGGTTTTCAAATCGAACGCATGCGTGGCGGTGCGCATCGCTACCACCGGCCGTCCCGATTCCACGTAATCCACCACGTGCTTCATCTGCGCGTCGGGCAGATCGCGGAAGCGAGTGAAGAGAATCATCAAGTCCGCCGAATCCAGACTTTCCAGGCCCGGAATGTTGTCGTTCCGCTGGGGATCGATGGCGCCGCTTGCCGGGTCAATGGCGAACAGCACCGTGCAATCGAAGCCATGCCGCTGCGAGAGAATTCGCGCCAGTTGCGGCAGGGCCTGCTCGGAGCGATATTCTTCATCGCCGCTCACCAGTACAATGCGCTTGCCCTTGCCCGGCCCATCCTTGCCGGGGATCGCCAGACGGTCTGGAGTCGCCGCCAGGGCGCAGAGAAGCAGCGATCCCAGCAGCGGGAACTTTCGCTTGAGCACTTCAGTACTCGCGGTTCTTCTTGATGCCCGGCTCGGGAACCGGATACTTGCCGTCCGGACCCGCGCGCAACGGCGCAATGCCGTCCAGCGTCAGCTTATCCACGTCCGGCGCGAACTCGTGATCGTGATTCAGCATCTGCTCAAACGTCACCAGCTGGCCCGTGTGCGCCGCGAAGCGGCCCATGGATGCCACCAGGCTGGCTTCGGCTCCACGCTTCACCTCGTTATACGGCTTGTCGTTGCGGATCGCGGCGATCAAGTCATCCCACTCCCAGTCGTACGGCGAGCGCTCCGGCTGCGGGTAAGCCCACACCAGATTCTCCGGCGCCGGATCCTTCTGGCCGGTCTGCCAGCGGGGGATGTTCTGGCCGCTGTAAATGCGAGTGCGTCCCGGAGTATGCGAGTTGGTGGAAACCACGGCCGAGCCCTTCGATCCGTGAATGTAGCTGGCGAACTCATTGTGCACTCCAGGCATGTTGCGGCCATCGAAGAACAGGCGCGTACCGTCCGGATAGCTGTACTGCACCGAGTAAACGTCGAAATTCTGATCCACGAAACTCCCGCGATAGTGACGGCCTCCTATGGCCATCGCTTCCACCGGCCACGCGCCTTTCATCCACGAAAGCTCGTCTATCTGGTGGATGTAATAGTCGCTGAAGACGCCGCCGCTGGCCCACAGAAACGAGTGGAACAAGCGGATCTGATGCATCAGCTCGGTAGTGCCGGCGGGCGTGACCGGAGCCGTGCCGCCGCCCGACCCCATACGGTAGCCGCGCATCGCCACAATGTCGCCGATCTGCCCGTCGCGAATGCGCTGGAACAGTTCCTGCCGCGCCCGGCAATGGCGCACCATCAACCCCACGCCGACCTTCAGGTTCTTCCGCGCGGCATCTTCACCCAGCGCGATCATGCGCCGCGTGGTGGGCCCGTCCACCGCGATCGGTTTCTCCATGAATACGTTCAGACCCTTTTCAATGGCGTAGCGGAACTGAACCCAGCGGAAGGCGGGAGGCGTCGCCAGAATCACCACGTCGCCCGGCTTGAGATAGTCCATGGCGGCGCGGTAGCCGTCAAACCCGATGAACTGGCGCTCTTGCGGGACATCCATCTGGGATGCGAAGCGGCCGCGCAGCTTCCCGTGATTATCGCTAAGCTTTTGCGGGAAAACATCGGCCATGGCCACCAGCTTCAGCGGTCCGTTCTTGATGCCGAGCGCGTTCTCCACTGCGCCCGTGCCGCGCCCGCCGCAGCCCACCAGCGCGATCTGGATCGTGTTGTCTTCCGCCGCATGCACGGACGGAAGGGCGATTCCGGCCAGGCTGGAAACGGCGGCGATACGGCCGCTGTCCTTCAGAAAATCGCGGCGCAACGGGGCGTCGTTGGTTTCACTCATCGCAGGTATACCTCGCCGCTACATTACCATTTCACGGCGAGCCGCCCAAACGCATATTCAGGCCATCGTCCGCCACCTGCATTGATCGGCGTTCTGCTACAGCGGGATGTTCCCGTGCTTCTTGCTCGGCATGGTGTCCACTTTGCTCTCCAGCATGCGCAGCGCGCGGATCACCTTGGGGCGCGTTTCGCGCGGCTCAATCACGTCGTCGATAAAGCCGCGCTCGGCGGCGACGAACGGATTGGCGAAGCGATCATTGAAATCCTCGATCTTCTGGCGCCGCACCGCTTCCTGATCCTCGGCTGCCAGCAGCTCGCGGCGATAGACGATATTCACCGCTCCTTCGGCGCCCATCACCGCGATCTCGGCCGTGGGCCACGCCAGATTGACGTCCGTGCGCAGGTGCTTCGACCCCATCACGCAATAAGCTCCGCCGTAGGCTTTGCGCGTGATGATGGTGATTTTGGGAACGGTTGCCTCGGCGTACGCATACAGCAGCTTGGCGCCATGCCGGATGATGCCGCCGAACTCCTGCGCGGTGCCCGGAAGAAAGCCCGGCACGTCTTCAAACGTAACGATCGGGATGTTAAACGCGTCGCAGAACCGCACAAAGCGCGCGCCTTTGGTGGAGGAATCGATATCCAGGCACCCCGCCAGCCAAGCCGGCTGATTGGCGACAATGCCGATGCTACGCCCGTCCATGTGCGCGAATCCCACCACGATGTTCCGGGCGAAGTGTTCGTGCACTTCGAAGAATTCGCCGTCGTCCACCACGCTGTGGATCGCGTCCTTGATGTCGTAAGGCAGGTTCGATTCGGCCGGGATCAGCGTGTCCAGCGCCGCGTCCATGCGATCCGCCGGATCGCTTGTCGGCCGCGCCGGCGCATCGTCGCGATTATTCTGCGGCAAAAATGAAAGCAGCTCGCGGATCTGGCGCAGGCACTCGGCGTCATCGGGCGGCATGAAGTGGGCTACACCTGAAATCGTGTTGTGCGTTTCCGCTCCGCCCAGTTTCTCCTTGCTGACGTCTTCATGCGTGACCGTTTTAATAACGTCGGGCCCGGTGACGAACATGTGCGCGGTGTGATTCACCATGAAGATGAAATCGGTGAGGGCCGGCGAATAGACCGCGCCGCCCGCGCAAGGTCCCATGATCGCCGAAATCTGCGGGATCACGCCGCTGGAGATTGTGTTGCGCAGGAAGATGTCGGCGTAGCCGCCCAGCGAGAGCACGCCCTCTTGTATGCGCGCCCCGCCCGAATCGTTCAGCCCGATCACTGGCGCCCCGGTCTTGAGCGCCAGATCCATCACCTTAACGATCTTCTGCGCATTCGCTTCCGACAACGATCCGCCGAACACCGTGAAATCCTGCGCGAATACGTATGCAAGACGCCCGTTGATCAGCCCGTAGCCGGTGACAAACCCGTCGCCGTCGATAACCTGCTCTTCCATCCCGAAGTCGCGGCACCGATGGCGGACCAGCTTGTCCATCTCCTCGAACGTGCCGTCATCCAGCAACAAGTCGATACGCTCGCGAGCCGATAGCTTGCCTTCCCTATGCTGCCGCTCTTGCCGCTCGGCGCCGCCGCCCGCCTCTGCCACCGCATGCCGCCGCCGCACCTCTTGAAATCGGTCCGAACTCATAAAGTAAATGTACTAGACCAATGTACGGCGGGCCCCCCGGCCCGCGTTGGGCCCCCCGGCCCAACTCAGGAGGTTCTCCTCACTATGGCCCAACTCCATCAATAACTAAACACCACGCGCCCGCCCGTATCGATATACGCATACGTCGCCCGCTCGTCCACGTCATCCTCATCCGACAGTAACCTTACATGCGCCAGCCCATGAAAAAATGGCCCCGCCGCCCCAAAATGCAACCGCAGCGCCTGCTCTCCATTCGTTCCGATATACCAGTATTCGTCCTCGCCATCGGTCTGGTTGCCAACCACCGCGAAGCCCTCATGAAACTCCTCCGCATACTCGAACGCCGGCCGCACCACGTAAGCGCCGGTCTTATCGATATAACCCCACCGGTCATGTTCTCGCACTCGCGCCAGCCCCTCGGAGAATATCTGCGCGTCATCGAACCGCGGCGAAATAATCAATTTCCCGTTCTTGTCCAGATAGCCCCAAAGCTTCCCCACGCGCACCGGGCCCAGCCCCCCGGAGAAATCCCGCGCCGCATCGAACTTTTGCTCGCCGATGATCCGGCCGTTGGCATCGGTGTACCCGAACTTGCATAAGGGGAGATCCCGCTTCCCCAGGGCGCTTTCGGGAACCGCTCCCCAGCTCGGACATGGACCTTCGCGAAACACCGCGCACGGTCCGTCGATTACCACTCGCGCCAGGCCATCGTGAAAATCGCCGCCATCCAAATAGCGGGGTTGAATCACGAATTCACCCGCGCGGTCGATATAGCCAACCTTATCGCCCACGCGAATAGCCGCCATGCCTCCTTGAAACGAGGGCGCTTCAGCTTTTGGCGATGAAGGAAAGCGTGGCGCAATCGCGAACTTGCCCGAAGGATCGATGAATCCCCAGGCCGCTTCACCTCGGCGAATGGCTGCGGCCAGCCCGCTCGAATAGTCGGCGCCGCGAAAAAGTTCGTCCAGTACCGGCCGGCCCTGGTTGTCGATGTACTTCCCATCCAGCATCAAGCGGCCATCGTGAAACTCGCCCCCGGCATTGCTCGACACCTTGAACGTTGGCGGGATCACCACCGTTCCCTTACTGTCTATGTATCCGGCCTTCCCGTCCCGTACGAAACGATACAGCGGGTTAGCCGAGCGGTTACGTATGGCCCAGATCGGATAGTCCCATTCACAGGGGAGCGCCAGCGTGGCTATCAGGAAAAATATGATCGCTGGGCGCATGGCCTCAGCATAGACGAAAGCAGCTACTGCCCCGCGGCCGCGCGCGCCACCACCGCCAGGGCCTTTGCATTGGACTGATAGTCGCGATAGGTCTCGTCGCTGCTGGAGTCTTTGTTGATAAATCCCAGCGCGGTGGCGTTCACCTTCACGGCGAAGTGCCGGGGCAGCCACACGCCCCCGCCGACGGGCTCGTTCTCCAGAATGAACCGCGTGCCCGGCCCTACCTTCGCGAAGAAGCCGTAAAAAGAAACCGGCTTGAACACTTCCGCATCCACCTTCACCCAGTGGTACTGTTCCTTATCCACCCACAGCTTGCCCTTCATTCCCGTCAGCACCTTGGTATCGCGCGTCTTGGGCTGATAGCCGGGCTTGGGCGTCGCTTCCAGCACCCACGCATCGTGCCCGTTTACGTGTTCACTGCCGGCCAATTTGTAGTCGAACCCTTCGCCCATTTCCACCATCATGGCGTGGTCCTGCTGCCGTTCGCGGTCGTACTTGGCCGCTCGCTTGGCCCGCGCGGAAGGCGATTCCTGCTTGCGTCTTTGGATCTCTTGTTGAACCTTCTGATCCTCAGCCGCCTGCTGAACGGAGGAGAGTGCCTGGCCTCCCACTGCCACCAGCTTGTTGTATGGGGAGCCGTCAATCATCAAGACCTCGTACGTCCTGCTGGTAGCCCCGCCGCCTTTGGCTACCGTATCGCGTTCGACGAACGAATAATTCGGCGCGGCCTTCCAATCCGCCGTTTGGGCGGCGATAGAGCGGCGCACAATGTCCTGCGCATTTGGCTGAGCCAGAAGCGTCACCGGGGCCATCGCCAGAAGAAACAGACGCAGTTCCATAGCGCCTTGAACTTATGCAATTCCACTGCCACGTCCAAACATTTGATTTCAGGACTCTTTCCCCGGACCGCCCTCGTGAACTTTTTACGATGCAGGGGTTTCCGCCACCACCGGATTACGCAGCTCCCCGATCCCCTCTACCCGCACCACCATCTGGTCTCCGGCCTTCAAATACCTTGGCGGCGTTCGCGCCGCGCCCACCCCGGCCGGAGTCCCGGTAGACACCACATCCCCCGATTCCAGCGTCACCACGCTCGACAGGTATTCGATTAACTCGGGAATCTTGAAGATCAGTTCCCTCGTGTTGGACTTCTGCAGGATCTCACCGCCGATCTCCATGCTGATGTCCAGCGCGTGCGGGTCGGCGATCTCATCGGCTGTCACCAGCCACGGCCCCATGGGCGCGAACGTGTCAAAGGTCTTGCCCATCAGCCATTGCGTGGTGGCCATCTGAAAATCGCGCGCGCTGACGTCGTTGATCAGCGTATAGCCGAACACATGTTCCCGCCAGTGGCCGGCCGGAATATGGCGTCCGCCCTTTCCGATGACGAAGGCAAATTCAGCCTCGTAATCGGGACGCGTCGAATTTCGAGGTAGCACCACGGCTTCGCCCGGTCCGATTACGCAGCTGGGAAACTTCGAGAAAATGGTGGGCGCCTTGGGAATCTCCATCTTCGATTCGATGGCGTGATCCCGGTAATTCAGGCCGACGCAGATCAGCTTGGGAGGCCGCGGCACCGGCGCCATCAGCGTCACACTGGACATCGGCACAATCGATTCCACCGGCGGCTGATAGACCCAGTTCTCCACCTGCGCCATCACCGGCCGCCCCCCGCCCAGCACCGCGATGATGTCCCCAATCCCCGCCCCGCTCAGCGCGATCACGTTCTGCTCCACCACCACGCCCACCTCGGGCGCGCCATTGCCCCGTCGAAAAGTTACTAGCTTCATGGATCAAACGATTATATGCTTTCTGAGCCGCGTGCACCTCCAGACG
>JAYTVY010000310.1:0-3052 GCA_043743755.1 Bryobacterales bacterium
CGGCTAGATCTCGCGAGAGTCCATACCTTAGTCCAGGACACTACGCAGCCCAGCGTAATACCCATTTCGCCTGGTGCACGTACGGCGGGCCCCCGGCCCGCAGCCGGCCCCCCGGCCGGCTGCGCCCTTTCCGCCACCCTCGCCTCGGGCTCTTGCCAAGCCAGTTGGAAGCCAGCCCAAAACAAGGCACGAACCTACAGCCAGCCTGCCAGCACCATGGCCGATTTGTAAAACGGCTTGAAAGCCTGGCCGCCCAGTTTGAACATCTGCCCGTCCGCGATCTTCCCCGTGCGATTCTGCGCCAGATCTTCCATGCTAAAGGCGTTGGCTTTCGCCAAGGCTGGAAGCAGATCCTCAACGCTACTGTCGTCGACGGTAATGTATTCGAGATACGACATAGACCAGATTTGCCGGCGGCCGGGAACTCTACGCTCGGGTCGCCCTACAAACTCCGGAGCGCGGCGATCAGACGGGAGATACTCTCCGGCTCGGAGGTGTCGTAGAAGCCGCGGATCCGCGACTGCCGGTCCACCAACACAAAGCGGGTGCTGTGGGTCAGAGTGCTGTCGACGTTGCCCAGCATGAATACATCGCGCGCCAAGTGGTTCAGCGCCGGGACGGCGCCCGTGAGGAAGTGCCAGCGATCGGTGTTGGCACTGTGCGCTTTGGCGTAGGCAGCCAGGACGCCGGGCGTGTCGCGTTCCGGATCGATAGTGAAGGAAACGAGTTGCACCTGTGGCGCACCCTGCTGCACCTGGCGCATCTGAGAGGTCATGCGCGGGCAAACTCCGGGGCAGTTGGTGAAGATGAAATCGGCCACCCACACAGCGCCCTTCAACTCCGCCGCGGAACGGAACGGACGGCCGTCCTGAGCGGTCAGTTCAAAATCCGGAACCACGCCGTAAACCGGAAGTTTGGAGGTGTGGGCGCAGCCCGCCAGCAGGAAGAGTAAAGGAACAAACCGGCGGATCATGCGCGGTCAAGCAACATGAGGCCGTAGAGCACAGGAAGATAGATTACCGACGAGAGCAGCACCCTCCGCGCGCGAAGGCGCGTGCGGTCCAGGTTCACGCGCAGCGCGGAATACGCGAATAGCAGGCCGATGGCGAGCGCGCCGAACAGATACAGGTTGCCGGTCATCGACAGGAACTTCGGCACCAGGCTGATGGGAATCAGCACCAACGCGAAAAGCACCATCTGGCGCGCCGTCGATTGTCCGTCCGGCTGTACCACCGGAAGCATGCGGATGCCGGCGCGTTCATAATCCTCGCGGTACATCCAGGCGATCGCGTAGAAATGCGGGAACTGCCAGAGGAACAGGATGGCGAAGAGAATCCAGGCTTCGGCGGTGAGCGAGCCATGCGCGGCCGCGTATCCGATCAGCGGCGGCATGGCGCCCGGAATCGCGCCGATGGTGGTGGAGTGGTGCGAGCGTTGCTTCAGCGGCGTGTAGACAAATAGATAGCTGGCCAGTGTGAATAGACCCAGCAGTCCGGTAAGCAAGTTGACGAACACCGCAAGTTCCAGGAATCCGGCGGCCGAGATGAGGATGCCGAACCACAGCGCCTGACGCGCGCCCAGCCGCCCATCGGGCAGCGGGCGCATCTGCGTGCGCTTCATCTTCGCGTCCGCATCGCGCTCCAGCCACTGGTTGAGCGCTGCCGTCCCGGATGCGATTAGCGCGGTGCCCAGCATCGCATTTATCAACGCGACCCAGTGCCAGCCGTTGCGGGCGCCGAAGAAATATCCGATGCCCGTACTCATGAGGATCAGCCACGTGATCCGCGGTTTCGTTAACGCGAGATAGTCCTTCATTGCGACCGCAGGGAGAGCATCCTCCATTGTACTCGCTGGGCTGCAACCGGGAGTTAGAACTAAACCGCGGCGCCGGTCCGCGTTAAGGCGGCGCCGCGGGTCAGTGACCGCTAGTTACCGGCGGAGAACGAGTGCCGATAATGATCCAAGGCGAACGCCAGGAATGAGCGCGTTACCCCGTCAAGTGGTTTGACGACGGCCACTAGCTTTGGCTGGAAGTCATTGGGACCCTGCTGGAAGCTGAAATACGCATTGAGGATGCCCTTATCCAGCGCGATTTGAACATAGCCGCGCAGGTTCGCGGGAATGCCGGATTCGTCCGACACCACCACCGCCTGCCCGTTGTAATTCGCCGTCACGTCCGAGCCCGCTTTGGCTTGCGCGGCGGCATCCAGTCCCAGCGCTTTGACTAATGCCACTGCGACGTCCGTGCGAGTCACTCCGCCCGAGGCTCCAAAGCTGGAGCCGCCCCCCGCCAGCATGCCGCCGGCGTTGAAATCAAAGTCGCGCAAAGTGGACCCATTCGCGGTGATGGCTTCGGCCATGGCTTCCGCCCCACCCGAAGTATCCGTGAAGCGGGCCGAATCGGCCAGCGACTGCCGCAGAGCGGTATTGAAGACCAGCGATTGCGCGAAGTCTCCGCGCTGCACCAGTCCCGACGGATGGAACTGGCCATCGGCGAGCACATCCATGATCCGGTTCTTCAGCACGAATTCGATTTCCGGCTGCGATGGATCGCCCTGGATGTCCTGAATCACGGGGAACGTGATCACCTGCTGGACGATGTTGCCGTCCACGGGTCCCGGCAAGGCCGCTCCCGAAGTGGGCAGCGATACCTCCGGCAGCGCGGTAAGGCCGCGCACCCCGCGGACTTCCAGCAGCCACTGTCCCGGCGCCGGATTCTTTACCACCACCTCGCGCGTCGGTGCATCCAGGATCGGAATCGAAATCCCGCTCCCATACTTCACCCCGTTCGGATCGGTGAGCAACATACCGATGGTGTTGCCGTCTCCGGTTCCGGCCGCGTTATCGAAGTGCGCCAGGACATCCAGCACGGTGATGCCGGACTGAACCGTGAAGGTAGTGGAGTTGACGCTACCCGGACCAGGCAGCGCGGCCGGCGTGAAGTCGATATGGAACGGCTGCTGCGCCACGGTGTTGGTGGTGAGCGAAAGATTGTACGCTTGCAGGTCCATCGGGCCGCCGTAGGAACCGTACGTCTTGTTCCGGTGATATA
>JAYTVY010000311.1:0-5003 GCA_043743755.1 Bryobacterales bacterium
GGGCGGAGGCGCCCCCAGCAATACCGCGAGGCTCAGGACTGGGACAATCGCACTGATTTTGATGTTCATGCCCATAACTATTGTAACGGCTCTCCGACAGTAGTTGGATGTGCCAAGGCCTCGATTGGATACCGGCTTTTCGTCTCCGCGGGAGGCGACCCGCTGGCTTTGGTATAAAGGACTTATGTCTTCCAAGTTCCTCAAAATCGGGTTGCTGGCCGCCTTGTCCTCCGCGGCAGCCTGGGCCCAGCCGACAATCGCCCGCGTGGTAAATTCCGCCAGTTATGTGGAAGCGCCCTCGGATGGGGCCACTCCACCTAATAAGGTAGGTAACAATAATGTCGCCCAAGGGGCAATCTTCGTAGCCATCGGGACCGGACTGGGTCCAGCGGCTCTGGTGCAGGCGCAAATCCTGCCTCTGCCTACCAGCCTCCCATCGCCGGATGGAAGCACGTCGGTCAGCATCAAGAGCGGCGGGCAATCCTTCGACGCATTCATGATCTACAGTTTTTCGGGGGCGGTGGCGGCCATCCTGCCGTCGGCAACTCCGGTGGGAAACGCCCAGGTGGTGGTTACGTTCAACGGAAAGGCCAGCGCTCCGTCCACCATCAGCGTGGTGAAATCGCGGGTTGGAATTTACACACTGAACAGCGGAGGAACGGGGCCGGCCGCGATTCAGTTTGGCGGCACGGCGAAACTGGTAAATCTGACGACGCCTGCGACACCCGGTTCTATTCTGACTCTCTATGGAACCGGCCTGGGCGCAATCAGCGGAGCCGATAACACACCGCCGGGGCAGGTGCTGGTGGGCTCCAACGTGAAGGTGAATGTGGCAGGCAAGCAGGTTCAAGGCGACGACGTCCTTTATGCCGGGCGTTCGCCAAATTTCCCCGGACTCGATCAAATCAACTTCCGGGTGCCGGCCGATGCCGCGCTGGGATGCTACATTCCCGCGGAAGTGACGGCGAGCGGAATTCCGAGCCAGCAGTTCACCATCTCGATTTCGAACGATCCTACGGCGTGCGTGCATCCGCTGGGACTGAGCAAGGACGCGCTGGCGCGACTGGATACGCCCGGCGGCACCGTGAATGTAGGGCTCTTCTTATTCTTGCGCGCGGTGGTCGCGGGAATCCCAGCGGAAGGCGCGGGCGGCCTGTTTAACAAAGCCGATTTCAATAGCGTGTTCCAGATGTATAACCGGATCACGGTGGCTTTCGGCGGCTCAAACTTTCCTGTGGCGTTGGGCAGTTGCGCCGTGCTGGATACCATCGATCCGCCTACGGGATTCGCCGTTCCGGATTTCACGCTCCTCGGCGGCAAAGAGATCAACGCAGGCGATGGCATGATCATCGCTCCCGGTTCCAGCTTTATCGTAAAGAACTCCACCGGTGGATACCTGAACGTTTTCTTCGGCACCTTTGGGCCTGGTCCGTTCACTTTGAGTTCAGCGGGGGGGCCGGAGGTGGGTGCTTTCACGGCGACGACCACCATGCCCGAGAACCTGATTTGGACCAATGCAGGTGCTTTCACCCTGCCCTCCAAACCGCCGCTGGGCGATCTTACTATCGCTTGGACCGGCGGGACAGGTGGAAGCGCCGGCGCGAACTCGATTGTCACCGTATTCGGCAGTTCGGTGGTAGTGAATCCCAATGACCCCTCGAAGAACCGGGGTGCACAATTCTTCTGCAATGCTCCTGCAACCGCCGGCAAATTCGTGGTTCCGGCGGCCGTGGTGCAAAGGCTGCCATCTTCCACCGGACTTGCGGCGGGTGAGGTAGCGTTCGGTAATCTCGGGATCAACTCCGGAGGCGGATCGCCCTTCACGGCGCCGCTCACCAGCGGGAAGTTGGACGCAGCGTTCCTGTCGTATGGCGAGGCGCATACGATCGCGGTGCAATTCCAGTAAACTCCGCGTAGTACGGGGCAATGTCCCGATTAGCGCATCGCAATGGCGCGCATATCAGCCGCCATCAAGATGAGTGTAGCCAAAACCGCGAGCAACAGGATAACGTGGGCCGCATTACGTTGGAGCATCTCGATAACCTGGTGCCGAACGGGCCCCGAACGTTACTAAAGCGGTAACATTCCGTCCCAGGCGCCTCAAAGTTAAGGACATCTTGCGGACTTGCCGCTTACGGACCTGCTATACTCACGCCTAATCTTACCGGGAAACTGCATGGATTTTTCGTCCTTCAATGAGGACTACGTAGCGAAGCTCGTGGCTCGGGATGCCGTTGTGGAGAAACACTTCACCACGTATTTCACCCGTCTCCTGGTGCTCAAGCTGCGCAGCCGCGTGCGATCCCCGCAATTGATTGAAGATGTTTGCCAGGAGACATTCCTGCGGGTATTGCAGGTCTTGAGCAAGGACGAGGGGCTGCATCATCCTGAGCGTCTGGGCGCCTTTGTGAACACTATTTGCAATAACGTAATGCGGGAAAAGTTTCGAGAAGCAGGGCGGCACAGCCCCATGCCGGATGATGCGCCCGATCAAATGGACACCACCATCGATCTGGACCGGGACATAGTCTCGCAGGAGAGCAAGGAAATAGTAGAGCGGGTGTTAGCTGAGATGTCCCAGAAGGATCGCGAGCTGTTACGCAAAATCCTTTTGGAGGAGCGAGATAAAGATGAAGTTTGCCGGGAAATGAATGTTACGGCCGATTATCTGCGGGTCCTGCTTCATCGCGCGAGGCAACGTTTTAAGGTAGCGTTAGCCAGGATCAGCTCTCCGACATTGTAAAGATTAATATCATTCGGCTCCCGGTGAAACGAAATGACGCCAGGATGCACGATCATAGTGAGGCGATGAGTATGGACCACGAGCAAGCCGCCCGGACACAAGCGCCAGCGCGTTATCTGCTGGGCGACCTGTCTGCTTCCGAACGAGAAGAATTCGAGGAGCATTTTTTCACGTGCCGAGAGTGCGCGGAGGAATTAGGCGCGGGGGCCGCCTTCGCCGCCAACGCCCGCGCTGTTTTCCGGGAGCAGATGCGGCGTTCCCCCGCCGTGATGCATTCCCATCCGGGTTCGTGGGCTTGGCTGCGTCCGGCGTTGCCGCTCTCGCTTTGCGGGGCTATGGCGGTGACGCTGATCGGGGTAAGTATGCATGACCGCGGCGTGATCTCAAGCTTACGCAGCGAGCTCGCGGGGTATTCCGAAGTCACGTCCACGCCGTCCTATCAGATCCACGCGGCCGAACGCGGCGACGATCAGGTTTTTACGGTTCCGAAGAGCGCTTCCTCCTTTAACGTGACGTTCGACATTCCGCCGGCGGAGAAAAATGTTCCCCTGGCAGCGCTGATAGAAGATTCCTTGGGTAAGACAGGCGCCTCCGTTCCCCTGCCGCGCGGCTCATCGGCGACACTCCGTTTGCCGGTGGCGAAGTATCCCGCTGGTCCCTATACACTCGTGCTTCGTCATGCATCCCAGGATGCGAAAGAAGTCAACCGTTATCGATTCTCATTAGCTTACGAATAGGTGAAGATGAAAAGGTACCTGTCGGCTGGAACTGCCCATGTGGTTGCGGGATTTTTCACCAAGGGCGTGACGGGGACCATCGCAGCGCAGACTGCCAGCGTGCTGCCGCTGATAGGAGGAGAGTACACGCTGCGGCAATTGGATTTCCGGTTTGAGAAATTCAACGGCCAGGATGCCGTGCGCTTCCGCTCGGCGGTGGCTGAGACCGCCGGGACACGCGATCCGGCGCCGGGTCTCACGGGAACCAGCAGCGTAACGGCTACGCTCGAAGACGTAGAGATTCTAGGCGTGCTGAAGGTGGACCGAATTAAAGCACGACTGGAATGCAATCTTCCCCTCAACGGATCCGACGGCGGCACCATTACGGTGACGCATGCGCAGTTCGAAGGCATCTCCGTGCGCGGGCACGTAATTGTGCCCAATCTAGAACTCGATTCATTCGTCAAGAACGGCGGCAATTCCTGGACCGGCTTGCATGACCGTTTCTTCCGCGACGCCGATTTCCGGAAGCGCGAGATTTCGGGAAGCACGCTCGATCCCAGCACCGAGGCCATTTATATGACACTGGTGGACCAGCCGGGGCAGTCCTTTCCATCGGACGGCATCACGTGCGCGGGGAATGTGATCGACGTAAAGGATTTTGGACGGATCCATCTTGGGGAGTACCTGGTAACGCCGTACAAGCGCCACCTGACCATGCTGCGGCTGGAACTGAGCGGGGCGGTGGATGGTAAGCTGACCGTTGTCGATGTCTACGGCAACGGGGTACCGTACCCGCCATAGAAAGTGGATCCCGCGGGCCGCCGCGATCGCCGCCCTGGTTTTGTCCGCATGCGGACGCCAGCGGGCATCGAATCCCGAAGCCGAGTGGCGTCACGCGCAGCAATTGTGCGATGCCGCCGATTATGACGGCGCCATGCGCATCACCAGGGCGGGTATCGCGGCCGCAGGCCAGCAATCCGCTTCCGAGTGGATCTGGAAATTCCGCTTGCTTCAGAGCGAAATTCTTTTCTCCCAAGGATCCACCCAGGCGTCGCTGGATCTTTTGCGGACACCCGTCAGCGGGGTCCCGCACGCCGCGGAGCTGGAAGCGCAACGGCTCACGGACCTGGGCTCGCTTTCACTGAACAATTCTGAATACGAAAAAGCGGCAGGATTTCTGGAGCAAGCCCAAAGCCTGGCGGGAGGATTCCCGGAGTCCAGGGTATCGGAGGACTTGGATCTTCGGCGCGGGTTGCTGGCATTGCGCTGGAGAAAAGACTTCGCGGAGGCGGAAGCCCTTTTTCGCGGGGCCCTGCGAAAAGCGACCCTGCGCGGGGATTCCTACGTCGCGGGCTCGGCCCTCGGCAATCTCGGATTCCTGAAAATGAAGGCGTCGCGGTACGACGAAGCGCTGGAATTCTTTCAGCGCGTGCTCGGGCTGGCGCTGCCGTCGCCGCTGCACCGGGCGATCACACTCGCGAATATGGGCTGGTGCTATTACGACCTGGGCGATTTGGACCATGCGCGAAGCTTGTTCGACG
>JAYTVY010000312.1:0-9204 GCA_043743755.1 Bryobacterales bacterium
AATTTCGAGTTCAATTCGAATCAGGTAATCGACGGATCGCCCAGCTTGATGCGGCTGGCTGAACTGCTTTCCAAGCACCCCGGCTACAAGGCGCTAGTCGAGGGTAATACCGACAACCTGGGTTCTGGAACGTACAATCAGAAACTTGGCCAGGGGCGAGCGGATTCGGTGGCCGATTTTCTGGCCGGCAAAGGCGCGAACCGCGGACAGATCACCGCCACCTCCCGCGGCAAGACCAATCCCGAGGCAACTGGGTACAAGAACCGCTACAGCCAGACCGACGAAGCCCGCTGGATGAACCGCCGGGTTGTCATCACGGTGACCGATGAGCGCGGCGCCGTGGTATCGGACGCGTGCAGCGCCGAGCCTCCTCCGCCACCGGCCCCTGCTCCCGGCCCCTCGGTAGCGGATTGCTGCTCGGACCTGAGGCGCGAGCTGGGAGACCTCACCAGCCTGCTGCGCCAGTTGCTTCAAAAGCAGCAGGCCCTGCAGGATGAGATCGACAAACTGGAGAAAGGCGCCACGGCGCAAGCCAAGAACATCCAGGACAAGATTGACGCGCTGCCGAAGCCTCTCAACGAATCGCAAGTCGGCAATGTGGTGGACACCCGCTTAGAGCACTTCCGCGATCCGCGCTTTTCGCTGCTGGGCATCAATATCGGCGCCGACGACCATCGCGACATTACGTTTTCGGGCCGCGGGCGCTTCTTCGCGCCTTTCAAGGACCATTTCGCCGTCCAGGCGCAGGGCGAATACCTGTACTTCCGGAATCAGCGCGAAGCGCAGTTCGATCTCGGCCTGGTGGACCGCATGGGTCCGTTCCAAGCCAGTCTTTTCGGCAGTTTCAAACACGTCAGCCTGCGGGATCCGAGTTTCGGGCGCGGATCGGGAAATCTCGGTCAAGCGGCTCTAATGCTGGACTATATCTTCAAGCTCGGCCGCGTCGGGATTTTCGGCACCAAAGCGTTCTTGGATGGCGATGTCATCAGTCGGCGCAATGCCAGCTTCGTAAGCGGCTTCAATTCGGATGGGACGCAGGTCTTCTCCATCGCTCCCAACATCTTCCAGGAAACGTACCTCAAAGTGGTGGATCAGGTGGGCGTAAGCGCCACCATAGGATTTATCGGACCCAGCTATATTGAAGGCAACGTAGGGTATCTGCGGAGCTACGCGCATGCCGACCGGCCAGGCGGCAGCTTGCGATTCGTTGTGCCGGTTTCCAAACGGCTGGCCTTCACGGTGGAAGGCGACATGAATCCGACGCTGCTGGGCCGCGGAAACGGCGGCCGGGCCATGGTGGGCTTGCAGTTTGGCAACTTCGAGAAGCCGCGCGAGTTCGCGGCATCGAAGTACCCGGTTCCGGTGGATGTCCCGCGCATTCGCTACGAAGTGCTGACGCGGAGCGTGCACGTGGGTGCGTCGCCCCCGATCGCGGACGCGGGTCCGGATCAGATCGGCGTTCCAGCCGGCAACATAACACTGAATGGCTCTAACTCTCGCGACCCCAACGGCGAGGCTCTCACCTTCCGGTGGGTGCAAGAAACGGGTCCGCCGGTAGCGCTTTCAGGCGCCACCCAGGCGATTGCGAACTTCACCGCCGTGGCCGGCCAAGCCTACGGGTTCCGGCTGACGGTGACGAACACCGACGGGCTCTCCGCCTCGGCGCGCGTGCGTGTTTCGGCCCGCGAGGATGCCAAGGTGCAGATCCTGTTCTTCAATGCGAATCCGCTCAGCATTCAGGTCGGCCAGGCTGCCACGCTCTCCTATCGCATCCTGAACGCCGATTCCGCCGATATTACGCCGGGCATCGGTGCCGTAAATCCGACTAACGGGCAGATCAGCGTATCGCCGACGGACACCACCACTTACAAGCTGCACGCCAAGAACGCCGTCAGCGAGGAAAATGCCACGGTGACGGTGACCGTAACCAAGCCGCAGCCGCAAGTATTGTTCTGCACCGCGACTCCCATGAACATCGCACAGGGTGAAGCGGCCACCATCCTTTATGACACGCTGGGCGCGACCTCGGTAAACATCACCCCGGGTATCGGCGCCGTGGGGAACAAGGGTTCCATAACGGTGACTCCGGCGGCCACCACGAACTACACGGTGACAGCCAGCAATTCATTCGGATCGGCCTCGTGCAGCGTTACGATATCGGTGACGCCCGGCACGGCGCCGCGGATCATCCGCTTCACCGCTGGTCCCATGACCATTCAGCAGGGCGGAACGTCCACGCTGGTATGGCAGGTGGAGAACGCCAAGAACGTCACCATCGCCCCCATCGTGGGTTCCGTGGGCCTGGTGGGCACGCAGGACGTGACCCTCAGCCAGACCACGCAGTTCACTCTAACCGCAACCAATGACTTCGGCCAAGCGCAGGCTCAGGTGACGGTAACCGTTACCCCGCCGCCGCCACCGCCAGTGATACCGTCGGCCGTGATCACCTCTTTCACGGCGAATCCGCCGGTGAGCCCGTCGCCCGGTTCGGCGGTGACGCTGACCTGCCTCGCGACCAACGCCACCAGCGTCACCATCAATGGCGTAGGGCCGGTGGACGCCAACAATAGCGTGAAGGTGAATCCGCTGGTGGATACCACCTATACCTGTACCGCCGTCGGCAAGGACAACAAGCCTGCGACTGCAACGCTGCTGGTGCCGGTAACGCAACCTCCGCCGCCTCCGCCGCCACCTCCGGTGGTGGTGATCGTCTCCAGCAACGGAACGTGTACCGCCAACAGCCCCACGTCGGTGATCTGCGAGACGGTGGTTCGTGAGGTTACTCTTGACCTCAGCGGTTCCACCAGCCCGGCGGGCAACAACCCGCTCAGCTTCTTTACTACTTCGCGCCAGACCTCCGCGGTGGTGCTGAATCCAACCTCCTCGAAGCCGCTGGTGGAACTTTCGGAATTGTTCGGCGATTATTTCTTCGACGTAGCGGTTACCGATAGCAAGGGCAACAAGTCCACGGTTACGGTGGACGTCCGCCTGGTGGTGACCCGGCGGTAAGAGCACCTGATCCTTATGTTTGAAGCTGGGGTCCTCGGACCCCAGCTTTTTTTATGCGATAAGCTCGGAAGTCGATGACCGAGAGCTTACTTGACCGGCTGGAGCAGTGGAAGGGCCGCTTTGGCTCGGGACGAACCGCCGAGCTGGAGAAGCTTCTTGCGGGCGTGCGGAAGCTTCAAGTCGGGGATGCCGCGGGCCTGATCCGCCTGCATGAAACGCTACTGTTCCTGCGCGCATATCCGCGCAGCGCAAATGTGGCGCGGATGGCGGATGCGCTCCTATTTTCGTTCTGGGATCGCGTCGCGAAGGCCCGGGCCGCGGGAGCCGATCTATCGGAGTTGACCACGCCCGAGCTCTCCGGCATCGCAGGCACCTCGTTTTCGGCGGTGTTCAGTTATGAAGTGGTGCGGGAGCTGGTACGGTTGCATCCGCGTGCGCTGAAAATAGACTGGGAATCGCTCGACAATCCGAACCTCGGCGCGGTGCTGTCGCGATTCCTGCCGCTGCTGAAAGAAGACTGGCCCGTTGAAGCCGAAGTTCCTTATCGGGACTGGCTTCGGGGAACGGATTTGCGCTGGCTTCTGGAACGGTTTGAGAGCCTTTCGATTTCGCCGCGTGACCGCGCGCAGATGTTCGATTCAATGCAACTGCCCGTGGAATGGGATCTGGCGAACTCCCGCTGCACTCGATCGCGCATGCGGCTCGCGGGCGCGAAGCTCTTTCTCCACAGCGCCCCGCTGCTTCGACGCAGCGATGTGTCACTCTCCTCCGAGCTCCAGCGCCCGCCGATACCGTTGACGCGCTTGAAAGCGGCGAAGGCGCAACGAATCCTGGACATGATTCTGGACACGTCCGCGATGCGCTATCGCGAACTGTACGGTTTCTCTCATCCCGACACCGGGAGTGTCAAGCGGGCGGACTTCGGGCGGGGCGTTCAAGCCTTTGTCTTCGGCGTGCCGCCCGAGTGGCGGCTGCCATTGCGCGCATACCATGCGGCGCTGTTCTTCAAGAACGGAGTGCCCATCGGATATGTGGAAGTGCTGTCGCTGTTCGAACGCGCGGAAGTGGGGTTTAATCTCTACTACACCTTTCGCGAAGGCGAATCCGCATGGCTCTACGCGCGCGTGCTGCGCTTGTTCCGCCAGATGCTGGGAGTCCGGTGCTTTTCCGTGGATCCCTATCAGCTTGGCCACAACAACCACGAGGCGATCGACTCGGGCGCGTTCTGGTTCTACCGCAAACTGGGATTCCGGCCGGTAACGCCGGGAATCGCGCGGCTGGCGGAGCGTGAAGAGACCAGAATTCTCGCCCAGGCCGGCTATCGGACATCGGCGAGCACACTGAAGAAGCTGGCGGAAGGCTACATGATCTTTGAAGGTCCCGGAGCGGAGCCCGGCGCCTGGGATCGCTTCCGAATCCGCAACGTCGCACTCGCCGCGGGGCATCGCCAGGGACCTGGCGGTCTCGACATTGTGTTGCGATTACTGCCCGCTCTAAAAAAGCGTGAGGCCGCGGCGATTCTGCGTGCGAAGAAGAGCGGACCCGAGTCTCAATATCTCAAGTTAATGCAGCGCATGCCCGGCCTGCGCGCCGCATTCCTCCGCCTCGGTTCGCGTGGGCCAGGGTAGCTAACCTGCCCCACGATACAATAAATTTCCAGCGATGAGAACTCGCCTTGCACTCCTGTTGCCGGTCGCACTGGCGCTTGCCGCACAGCCGGTTCCCTCGCCGGAGAGCCATTTCGGCCATACCATCGGCGTCGACCGCGAACTGCTCGACTGGGACAAGGTGGTCTCTTACTTCCAGGCCCTCGAAAAGAACAGCAACCGCATCCTGGTTCGCGAGCTGGGAAAATCCACCGGCGGGCGGCCGTTCATTACCGCCACCATCAGCGCTCCTGAAACCATTCGCGCGTTGGACCGCTACCGCGTCATTCAAGAACGTCTCGCCGATCCGCGCAAGACGTCAGCCGATCAAGCCGAGCGCATGGTCTCGGAGGGCAAGACGGTGGTGATGATCACGTGTTCCATCCATTCCACCGAAGTCGCGTCGACGCACAGCGCGGTACAGTTCGCTTACGATCTGCTAACCAAGGACACGCCGAAGTTCCGCGCCATTCTGGACAACACGATTCTGATCCTGGTTCCGTCGCTCAATCCCGATGGCGTCGATATCGTGACCAAATGGTACCGCCGCACGCTGGGGACGCCGTACGAAGGAACCTCGCCCCCGGAGCTGTATCACAAGTACGTGGGACACGATAACAATCGCGACTGGTACATCTTTTCGCAAGTGGAAACGCGGCTCACCATCGGCCAGCTTCAGAACGTGTGGCATCCGCAGATCGTGTATGACGTCCACCAGCAAGGGCCGTTCGCCTCGCGGATGTTCGTGCCTCCCTGGATGGACCCGGTGGATCCGAATATTGACCCGATCGTCACGCAGGAGTGCACTTCCGTGGGTTCGCAGATGGCGGCGGACCTGACGGCGGCCGGCAAGAAAGGCGTGGTGATCAACGCACTCTACGATTTCTGGACGGCGTCGCGGCATTATCAGGCATACCACGCGGGCTTGCGAATCTTAAGCGAATCCGCCAGCGCGCGGCTGGCGACTCCTATCGTCGTAAAGCCGGATCAGATACAAAACACCGCCCCCGGCTACAATCCGCGCGAGCGCAGTTGGAATTACTTGGAGCCGTGGGAAGGCGGGACGTGGCGGCTGCGCGACATCGTGGATTATCAATTGATCGCGATGGAGAGCTTGATGTATCAGGCAGCCGTGCGCCGCGTGGATCTGCTGCGGAACTTCTACGAGATCGGGCGCAAGGCAGTCACGCGGCGCTCGCCCTATGCGTTCGTGATTCCGCGCCGGCAGAACGATGCGGGCGCGGCTCGAAAGATGCTCGAGCTGTTGCAATTCGGCGCGGTGGAAGTGGAGCGCGCGGGTACGCCGTTCGCAGCCGGCGGGAAGCCCTACCCGGCGGGAAGCTACGTGATTCGCATGCAGCAGCCTTATTCGAGCTACGCGAAAACTCTACTGGAGCGCCAGCACTATCCCGATCTGCGGCAATCGCCGGGCGGTCCGCCGAAACGGCCGTATGATGTCACCGCCCAAACACTGCCGCTGTTGATGGGCGTTACCGTGGACACCGTGGAGCAGGCATTCAGCGCCTCGCTGGAGCCGGCCGGGAAGTTCGAATTTGAGCAGCCGGGGAACGGCGTCCTGCCGGCTTCGGATGTGGACTCATGGAAAGCCGCGAACAGTGCCTGGAGCGCGGGGGGAAGCGTCTGGCGGGACCCGGCCAATGGCGACTTCTATCTCCGTTCAGTTCCCGGACGGAACCTGATGAAGCTGGACCGCCCGCGAATCGGGCTCTACCGGAGCCACATGCCCACCATGGATGAAGGCTGGACGCGGTGGCTGTTCGAGCAGTTCGGATTCGCATATCGAAACATCGCGAATGCCGAGATTCAATCCGGGGGGCTGCGTCAGAAATATGACGCGATCGTGTTTCCGGATCAAACTTCGTCCAGTATCACGGAAGGTTTCAAGCGCGGCGCCATGCCCGATGAGTATACCGGCGGTGTGGATGAAACCGGCGCGGCGCACTTGAAGGAGTTCGCCACCGAAGGCGGCACGCTGGTCTTTCTGAATCATTCCACCGAGTACGCCGTGGACGTGCTGGGCGTGCCCGTTAAGAATATCGTTCGCGGCCTTCCGGATCGCGATTATTACGTGCCCGGATCGCTGCTGAACGTCACGCTGGAACGCGATCCGCTCACGTGGGGCGTGCCGGAAGAGATCGCGATCTGGGCCGAGGCGAGTCCGGCGTGGGACGTGCCTTCGGGAGGCCGCGACCGCGTGCTGGCGCGCTATACGAAATCGAACGTACTGGCCTCGGGCTGGCTGCTGGGCGCGAAACACATCGAGGGCCGCGCGGCGCTGGTGGAATCGCCGCTGGGAGCCGGGCGAGTGGTGCTGTTCGGGATGCGCCCGCAGTATCGCGCGCAAAGCTATCAGAGTTTCTTGTTATTCTTCAATTCGCTCTTGCTGCACGCGGAGGCGTCGCGTTGATTTATCTCTGGGTTGGACTGGGAAGCGCGCTGGGCGGCATGGCGCGCTATTGGTGTTACGGTTTCCTGGCTCGCACGGCCGGTGAAACGTTTCCGTGGGGCACCCTCGCGGTGAACGTGATCGGCTGCTGGTTCATCGGCTTGTTCGCCACCCTTACCGGACCCGAGGGCCGCTGGCTGGCGCCATCGCAGACACGCATGTTCGTGATGACTGGAATTTGCGGCGGCTTTACTACTTTCTCGACGTTCGGCCTGGAGACGCTGAACCTGGCGCGCGACGGCGAATGGGCGAAGGCGGCGGCGAACGTGGTTGGATCGGTGGTGCTTTGCCTGCTGGGCGTGTGGCTGGGACACGTGCTCGCGGTTGCGATGACGGAGAGGTAGAAAGCTGACGCTGGAGAAAATCAAAGTGCCGCGGTACGGCCCGCGCCGTTGATCCACCGGTAGATGGAGAAGGCGCTGCCGATGACGCACACCGCGATGAAGGCGGCCATGGACCATTCGAAGGCCGGTGTCTGCGTAATTCTTAGCAACCGCCGGCCGAGCCAGATGGCCAGAAGTCCGATGACGGTGAATCGGACCGCGCGTCCCGCCGCAATGATGCCCAGCATCCTGCCACGCGGGTAGTGGAGAGCGGAGACCGCGGCAATTACCGGCGTAAACGGGAAAGGCGGCGGGGCCAGAGTAGCAACCAGCAGCGCCGTGGCAGCGCGATCCTTTACCTTGCTCTCGACGTACCTGATCCGTTTGGCGGAGAGGGCGAACCACGAGATCCAGAAGGTAACAGCCCAGGGTGGAACCGGCGGCGGCCGCCGCCACGTAGATGGGAAGCAGCGAGTGGTGGCGGACCGTCAGCGCCATCAGCAGCAGATCGTTGCCGAGCGGGAGAAACAGAAATGACGAGTCCAGCACTCCTAGAATCAGCAGTCCCAATGCGCCCAGCTGCACGAAGAAGATGAACAGCGTGTGAAGGAAGGCGTGCACCCGTTCATTGTAAACTCGTAGTGTTCAGCCACATTCGGGGCGCGTAGCTCAGGTGGATAGAGCATCAGCCTTCTAAGCTGAGGGTCGCTGGTTCGAGTCCAGCCGCGCCTACCAACGCTATAGTCCTCTCCCCCAGGTGTCGATGATTTAGCAGCGACGCTCTGTCAAGGAAGGCCGAGCGGACGCCCTGTCCATATGCACGATTTTGCGTGACGGGAGTTGTTATGACGGCCATGGATGACACAGACGTAATCCGTTCGGTGACTGGCGGCTTCGGGGGTGAGATGATCCACGTGGGCGCGCCTAACGCTTATGAGGCATTCAGCAGGGGTCTGAAGCTGTTTGACATTGCGCCCGGAGGAGCGGGCTTGCAATCCTTCATGAAACAGAACCAGGCTGAATTTGGCAGCGACTTCAAACTCGCCGCGGATGGATCGCTCGAGAGCTTGATTGCGTACCGGCGAACCATCTATATCCTCTCCCGGAAGCGCCAATCCGGAGCATATTTTTACAGAAACGATACGTGGCGATAGAGACGCACCCACAGGCGCTGAGTACAATGCTATGCTCAGAACCGAGGAATATAGCAATGAAATACTTGCCGGTCATAATTGGGGTTCTTCTGGGTACGGTGATCGCATCGGCTCAATCGGTGCAGGTTCAGCTGCACTACACGGGGTCTGGAACCGTGGATGCCACCCACAAGATCTATGTCGCGCTGTGGGATTCGGCGGGCTTCATGAGCGATGGCGCAGGGCCGCCGATGGATGTCAAAGGGACGACGTCGAAGGACGGCGTGGTTACGTTTACCGACATTCAGAAGAGCACGGTGTACGTAAGCACCGCTTACGATCCAAGCGGAAACTGGGATGCGCAGTCCGGGCCGCCCAAGGGCTCGTCGCTGGGGATGTATAGCAAGAAGCCTCCGGCGCCGGAACCAATCGCCGTCGCGGCGGGGAAGACAGTCAAGGTGACGATTACCTTTGACGATACGGCGAAAGCCCAGTAGACGGACCGAGCTACTTAATTTCCATTATTTCTTTTTCTTTGGATCTCACCGCCGCGTCGAGTTTGGCTATGTGGCCGTCGGTGAGCTTCTGGACTTCGTCCAACGCGCGGCGTTCGTCGTCCTCGCTGA
>JAYTVY010000313.1:0-6189 GCA_043743755.1 Bryobacterales bacterium
CGTTCAGGGCGAAGTAGACGGCGTCGGCGGCGGCCTTCCACTTCAGCACGTACAGACAAACCGAGAGCATCACGATCAGGAAGGGGTAAAACGAGAGCAGCACGTTGGCCGCAACCGAGAAGGCGTAGACATGCACCTCGGTGCGTCTCCAATAGCGCACCGTGGGTGCGCACGCGCGAACCATGCGTTTTACGCGGCTGGGTGGTGGAGCGAATCGTCTCTCAGTTCCCAACATATCGTGCGTACAAACTGCGCGCGACGCCAATTTCGGTGGTCCCCTTGATAATCGCACGGCCGTCGGGAAACACCGTCAGCAGATATGGCGGGGTTTCGAAGCGCAAGGCGAATTCATTGGCGCGCACCACGCCCAGCGGGGCCAGGCGCTGGGCCAGTTCCGCCAGGTTCACGGGCCTCGCCCGCTCATGGATCTGCACGGCATTGCGCCCGCACAAGCCGATGTGCGCGCGAGTCACGCCATTCAGGTGCGGAAACTCGCCTTTCCCGCAAGCCGCGCAATCCGCCGCCGGACCCGGCTGCCGTACTTGCCGGATCTGCCCGGTCCACACATCCACGGTGGTGATCTTGTTCCCCGGCGGCGTCCCGCAAAGGAACTTCATGGCTTCGGCGGTCTGCAGGCTCGCGATCATTGACGTCAGGGGGCCCAATACGCCTTCGGTCTCGCAGGTCGCCTGCGCGCCCGGGGGCGGCTCCGGATAAATGCACTTCAGGCAACCCGTAACGCGCGGAACCACCGGCATTACGATGCCGTAACCACCCACGGCGGCGCCGTAAATCCAGGGAATGCTCCGGCTCACGGCATAATCGTTGATCAGGTACCGGGTCTCGAAATTGTCGGTGCCGTCCAGGATCAAATCCACGCCCGCCAGCAGCTCTTCGGCGTTTTCCGAGGTCAAATCGGCTACCACCGCCTCCACGGCAATTCCCGAGTTGATCAGTGCTAGCCGCCGCGCCGCCGCCACCGCTTTCGGCAGACCCTCGGCTGCGTCGGATTCTTCAAACAGCCACTGACGCTGCAGATTGCTCAGTTCGACATAATCGCGGTCCAGGATTCGGATAAAGCCGACCCCCGCGCGGGCCAGAGCTCCCGCCTGAAAGCTGCCCAGCGCGCCGCAACCAACCACCACCACGCGCGCGTCCAACAATCGCCGCTGTCCTGCTTCTCCGATGGGAGCGAATTGGATTTGCCGCGAGTAACGTTCCCTTTCGCCTGGAGTCATACCAACCAGATGGTAGCAGCCGGTGCGCTAAAATGGTCGCTAGTGTCGGCCGTCCTGGGATTGCGCGTGCGCGCGCTCGCGCTGTTAGTCCTTTGTTATCTACCTGTTATGGCCGCTCCCGAACAGTACGACGGCAAGCCGGTAGCGTCCATTCGCTTCGATCCCGCCCAGCAGCCCCTGACGCTGGAGCAGCTCATCCAAATCTCGGGACTGCGAACCGGCGCGCCCCTGACGGCGCTCGACCTGCGCGCGGCCATCCAGCGCCTGTATTCAACCGGCGAGTACAGTGACATCCAGGTGGATGCGGCCATCGTAAACGGCGCGGTCGAATTGAAATTCATCACCCAGCCGGCTTGGTTTGTCGGACACATCGCCGTCTCCGGCGTCACGGAGCCCCCCAACGCCGGACAGCTCACCATCGCCACCAAACTGCAGCTGGGCAGTGAATACACCGAGCCCGATTTGAAGCAGGCCGAGACGGCGCTGAAAGATATAAGTCGGCGAAACGGATATTACAGTGCGGTGATTCATCCCGACACCCAGCTGGATCCGGCCACGCACCAGGCCGGCTTCGTATTCAAAATCGACTCCGGCAAGCGCGCGAAATTCAACGGCGTGGTGGTGACCGGCGATGCAGACCGCACCACCAACAGCATCATCGCCACCAGCGGATGGAAGGGACTCTGGGGATTGTTCCGCTGGAAGCCGCTCACCGAAACCCGGCTGCAGTCGGGCCTCGAAAGCATTCGCTCCTGGTATCAAACGCACGATCACCTGATGGCCAAGGTGACGCTGGTGAAGCTGGATTATCAGCCCTCCACCAACGCGGTGACGCCGCATCTGGATATCGTTTCCGGACCCACTGTCAAGGTGACCCTGAAGGGCGCGCGCGTTTCCGGGGGGACCCAGCGCAATCTGCTTCCGATATTTCAGGAACGCACCGTCGACAAGGACCTGTTGGTGGAAGGCGAGCGGAATCTCACCCAGTATTTCCAGTCCAAGGGATATTTCGACGCCGCGGTGGATTTCGACACCGGGACTCCCGCGCCCAATCAGGAGCTGATTACGTATACCGTGGATCGCGGGAAGCAGCATAAGCTGGTGCTGCTCCAGATCCGCGGCAACAAGTACTTCGACGATTCGACGTTGCGCGAGCGAATGTACGTGACGCCGGCGAAATTCCTGCGCTTCCCGCACGGCCGCTTCAGCGAGGATTACCTGAAGCGCGACGTGAACACCATTCGCGAGCTGTATCGCTCTAACGGTTTTCGAGACGTGGAAGTAACCTTCAACGAAGTGGACGATTATCAGGGCAAGTCCGATCAGATCGCCGTCTACATCGATGTGAAGGAAGGTCCGCAGTGGTTCGTTTCGAAGCTGGAGCTGGCCGGCGCGCCCGCCGAAGATCGGGAGCACATACTCTCCACCCTGCACTCCACGGAAGGACAGCCGTACAGCGACCTCAACCTGGCCACGGACCGCGACGGTGTGCTGGACTATTACTACAACAACGGGTATCCGGACGCGAAATTCGAATTTACTTCCAAGCCGGGGCTCGAGCCGTATCGAATGGAGCTGCGCTTCTTAGTCACGCCGGGCCGCCGTCAGTATGTGCGCGGCGTGGTGGTAAGCGGCCTGGAATCCGCGCGAGAGTCGCTGGTGAACCAGCAGATCACTTTGAAAGAGGGCGATCCTCTGTCGCAGACCCGCATGACCGAGAGCCAGAAGCGGCTCTACGATCTGGGCATCTTCGCGCGAGTCAATGCCGCCATCCAGAATCCGGAAGGCGACGAGCCCACCAAGTACGTGTTGTATTCAATTGAAGAAGCCCGTCGATACTCGCTCACTGTGGGTTTCGGCGCGGAGATCGCGCGCATTGGAGGCGGCGCTACTACCTTCGACTCGCCCGCCGGATCCACCGGATTCAGCCCGCGTGTTTCGCTGGGAATCAGCCGCCTGGATTTTCTGGGTCTGGGACACACGGTCTCCTTGCAGACGCGCATTTCGAACCTGCAGCAGCGCGCTTTGTTCAGCTACCTGGCGCCTCGGTTCACAGGCAATCCGGACCTTACGCTGCAGTTCATAGGGCTATTCGATATCTCGCGCGATGTCCGCACCTTCTCGGCCCGCCGCGAGGAAGGATCGCTGCAACTGGGGCAGCGGCTCTCGCGAGCCAACTCGCTGCAGTATCGCTTCACGTACCGCAACGTGAACGTGATCGGCATCCCGCTGATCACGCCCGAGTTGATACCGATTCTGTCTCAACCCGTGCGCGTGGGATTGCTGTCGGGCAGCTTTATTCAGGATCGCCGCGACGATCCAAGCGACGCGCATCGCGGCATCTACACCACCATTGACGTGGGCCTCGCGTCCAAGGTGTTCGGATCGCAGACCGGATACGGCCGCCTGGTAGCCCGCAACGCCACCTATTACAAACTCACGAAGAATCTCGTGCTGGCGCGCAACACCTTTATCGGCTTGATTCAGCGCTATTCCGGCCTGTCCCAGATTCCGTTCTCGGAGCGATTTTTTTCGGGCGGCTCCACCTCCCAGCGCGCGTTCCCCGACAATCAGGCCGGACCGCGCGACACGATCACTGGATTCCCTCTGGGTGGGAATGCGCTGTTCATCAACAACGTGGAACTCCGCTTTCCGCTGATCGGCGACAACCTCGGCGGCGTGCTGTTCAATGACCTGGGCAACGTGTACTCCGACGTCCAGCACATCAGCTTGCGCTGGCATCAGAAAAATCTCCAGGATTTCGATTATGCCGTGCAGGCATTCGGATTCGGCGTCCGTTACCACACGCCGATCGGTCCGGTACGCGTGGATCTCTCGCTAAGCCCCAACGCGCCGCGCTTCTTCGGATTCAAGGGCACGCGCGACCAGTTGCTTTTCGGGGGCGGCGTTCAAACCACCCAGCGCATCAACGTTTTCCAGTTCCACTTCTCGCTGGGGCAGGCATTCTAATGACGCCGCGCCTGGTCGTCCTCGCTCTCGCCGCCTGCACTGGGATTATTCATGCCGAGATTATCGACAAGATCGCTATTTCGGTGGGCAACCAGGTGATCACGGAGGAGCAGGTGGCGGAAGAGGTTCGCGTAACCCAGTTTCTCAACCAGGTCCCGCTGGATCTCAGCGCCGCCGAGAAGAAGAAAGCCGCCGAGCGGCTGGTGGAACAAACCCTGATCCGCCGCGAGATGGATTTTAGCCGTTACCCGCTGCCTCAAATGAATGAATCGGGCGACCTGTACGATAAGGTGCGATCGCGCTATCCCAGCGATGCCGCGTTCCGCGAGAATTTGTCCCGCTACGGCGTCACGGACGACGATCTGCGCCGTCACGTGTGGTGGCAGCTCACCACTCTGCGTTTTATCGAGTACCGCTTCCGTCCCGCGGTCCAGATCGCGGAGCGCGATTTGAAGGAATACTACCAGCAGCACCTGGCTGAATGGCGGAAGAATGGCGCGCAGCCGGTTCCGCCCTACGAGGAGAGCCGCGAGAAGATCCAGGAGATTCTCACTTCCCAGCACGTCGATCAGGCGCTGGACAAATGGCTGACTGACGCGCGGACTCAGGTGGATATCCGCTACCGAAAAGGGGCGCTGCAATGAGCCGGCGGAAATCCATATTCGTGAGGATTGCGCTGGGACTGCTTTGCCTGCTCGTCGCCGGTGTACTGGCCGCACTGCTTGTTTTTCAGTCGGACTGGTTCAAGAACAAGGTCCGGGCGCGAATCGTCTCGGTGGTTGAGACCGCCACGGGCGGCCGCGTCGAGATCGGGACCTTCGACTACCACTGGCACACCATGACGGCGTCCATTCAGCCCTTTATCCTGCACGGCACCGAACCCGCCTCGGCCCCGCCTCTCTTTCGCGCCGAGAAGATTGAAGTGGGATTGAAGATCGTCTCGGCCCTGGAGAAGCGCGTGGATATCTTGTCGCTGGATGTGCAGAAGCCGCGCCTTTACGTCGTGGTGCGGCCCGACGGCGGCACCAATATCCCGCAGCCCAAGATCCGCCCCACTAATGACCAGAGCCTGGTGCAGGAACTGCTGGATCTTAAAGTCCGAAAATTCGCGCTGCATGATGGGTTTGCCGAATACAACTCCCAGAGAATGCCGCTGGACGTGCAGGCTGACGAGCTCTTCGCGAACGTGCGGTATGAAGCAGCGGGCCCGCGCTATGTGGGCGATATATCCTCCAAGACGATGCGGGTCACTGGCCCCAACATCAAGGGAGCGGCGTTCCACGTGGATACCACGCTGGCGCTGGAGCGGAGTCGGGTGCAGGTGACTCGCGCGAACTTCGTGATGCAAAAATCCGAAGTGAAAATGAACGGAGTAGTGGAGGATCTTTCCTCTCCCCGGGGCAAATTCAATGTGGAGGCGACGCTTTATCCCAGCGAGCTGGGCCGGGCCGTGCAGCTTCCGGTAGACGACCGCGGCCAGCTGTCGTTCCGCGGCATCGCCGATTTTCAAGCCGCTCCGTTCACCTACAAGCTCCAGGGCGATGTGAACGGACGGGGCCTGGCATACACCACCAGGGACCTCAAATTGAGGGACATCGGTCTCCGGGCGCGCCTGGAGTTGACTCCCGATTTCATCGGCCTCCGGCGGCTGGACCTGGCGGCGCTGGGCGGCCACTTGCGCGGCGAGGCCGAGATCCGCAATGGCGACCGCTTTAAGCTGAGTGGAACCGCCGAAGGATTAGCCGCGCGACAGCTCGCCGCGCTGCAAGGCCAGACCGGAGGCGAGGCGCTCAGCGGAACCGTGAGCGGTCCGGTGAAGGTGGAGGGCTATATCGGCAAGAACGGAGTGCGCGATCTGTCGGCGAGCGCGACCCTGAACATTACTCCGGGCGCGGGCGGGATTCCGCTCTCGGGTACGCTGGACGTGAACTACGATCAGCGCGCCGGCAAGCTGGCGCTGGGCAACTCCACGCTGTTGCTG
>JAYTVY010000314.1:0-2229 GCA_043743755.1 Bryobacterales bacterium
GCGATGGTGTCACCGCCACGCTATCCAGCGCGTCATGCAGGGACCGCTGGCGTTCGAGCGCGGCGCGGCAATCCGAACATCCCTCCAGATGCGATTCAACCCGTTCTTCTACATCGAAACTCAGCTCGCCATAGAGCAGGAGGGCAAATTGCCCCTGAACATTTTTGCAATTCAATTCGCTCATACTAATTCTCCCAGGGCTGATCGCATCTTTTGCGTCGCCCGGAACAAACAATTCTTCGCCGCTTCCTCGGAGGTCCCCAGAACCTCGCCGATCTTCCGCAGGCGCATTCCCTCATAGTGCCGCATCTCGAATACCATGCGCTCCCGCGGCGTCAGAGCGCCCAGGGCCTCTTTCACGTGCTTCCGAATCTGGCCACTGAAGAGATTCCGGAGAGGGTCGCCTTCCACCCGGGTCTCGGCCGCCGTCTCAGCGCGGTCCAGTGTCCCGTCGGGGGTGGTGACAATGACCGGCTCCTCTTTGCGAACCTTGCGTTTGCGCAACTGATCCAGGCACAGGTTCGTCGCGATCCGATACAACCAGGTGTGAAAGCTGCAATCGAAGCGGAATTGATCCAGGTTGCGATACACCCGCAAGAAGGTTTCCTGGTATATATCCCGCGCATCTTCAGGTGAACGCAGCATACTTAGCGCCAGGCGGAGCACGCTCTGGTCGTAGGTACGCACCAATCCCTCAAACGCAGCCGAGTCGCCTCGCTGCGCCGCACGGATGAGCTCCGTTTCATCCACGGCAGCCCCTTCCTTGCGCACCGCCCATCGGGCTAAGGATGGTTGCACCACTTCATTGGACGATGCGCGGGGAGAAAAGTAACGTCGTTACCGGTTAGAGATGGAACTAAGCTAGTTCCAGCTCGATCCGCTTTTGGGCGGCGTCCAAACTCGTGATCCGGAAGGTCCGGACCTCCCCGGCGCGCACTGCCGCAGGACTTGAGGCCACGCTTGGTCCGGACTTCCATTTCTCGGCCAGCATCGCGGAAAGGGAAGAAATGTCCGTTTTTGAGGCACTTGTAGACGCTTCTGCGGCTTTCGCCGCAGCCAGTTTACAGTTCGCCATCACCCCTTCGCCCAATTCGACCTTGAGGCGGGTGGCCGAAACGTCGACTACGCGGCCGCTGACGCTGTCGCCCGGCTTGTGCTCGGCGATATATTCGTCGATGGAAGTGGGCACCAACTGCTTCATTCCCAGCCGCAACCGTCGGCGTTCCTTATCCGCCTCCAGCACCTGAGCTTTCACCATTTCGCCGACTTTGAGGGCGTCGCTGGGGTGATTCAGCCGCTTCTCATGGCTGATATCGCCAATGTGGATCATTCCCTCGATCCCGTCCCCCAAATCGACGAAGGCGCCAAACTTGGCCAAACTGGTGACGGGTGCTTCCACCGCCGCCCCCACGGGATACTTCTTCAAAGCCTCTTCCCAGGGATCACCAAGCGCCTGCTTTAGGCCCAGAGCGATGCGCTTGTCGGCTCCGTTTACGCCTAACACCACAACCTCGACCACATCGCCGGGCTTGACCACATCCGCCGCGCGGACATTCTTGCGCGTCCAGGACATCTCGGAAACGTGAATCAGACCTTCGATCCCCGGTTCCAGTTCGACGAATGCGCCGAAATCGGCAACCCGCGAAACCTTGCCTCGTATGCGGGAACCCAGCTCGTATTTTTGCGCCGCAACGGTCCACGGATCGGGCGACAGCTGCTTCAGTCCCAGGGAAATTTTGCGCGTGTCGCGATTGATCTTTAGAATCTTGACGTCGATGCGCTGATCCTGCGTCACGACATCGGACGGCTTGACGCCGCGCGCGTAAGTCATGTCGGAGACATGAAGCAATCCATCCACGCCGCCCAGATCGACAAAAGCGCCGAAGTCGGTAATTGTGCGGACTGTCCCGCTGACCACGTCACCCACTTGCAGCTTTCCGAAGGCTTCCTGTTTGGCTTCGCGTTCGCGCTCTTCCAACACCACGCGGCGATCCACCACCACATCTTCGCTGGCGGTGTCGAGCTTGGTGATGCGGCACTCGATATCCTGCCCCACCAGCTTTTCCATGTCGGCGAGTTCGCGCACGCCGCTGCGCGACGCCGGCATGAAGGCGCGCACCCCAACGTCCACCCGCAAACCGCCCTTCACCACTTCCGTAACCCGGCCGGAAATCACGCTCTTGTCGGCGAACGCCTTTTCGAGCCCGGTCCAATCCTTGGGCGTTTCGA
>JAYTVY010000315.1:0-9647 GCA_043743755.1 Bryobacterales bacterium
GTAGGAATAGTTGTAGTTGGGGGGGAACGCTCTCATGTTATCGTAGGGGCCCGCCGATTTGATGGGTGGAACGTACTAAAGGGAACACTCTGCCCGATCTCCGCATGACCGATTCCGAAACTCCACGCCTGAGCGGCACGTGCCGCGCGCTGTTCGTAGGTCCTAACCTCAAAATCCGGCGGGACTTAACTCCCATGCTGGCCCATTACGCGCCAGGATTGTCGGCGCAGGAACTGGTTTCCTACCCCTCCCGCCAGGATCTGGCGGGAACCCTGAAACACCACCAGCCTACGCTGTGCTTTCTGGATGTGCTGAGCGATCAGCACGTGGCGCTGGCGCTGATTGGGGACCTGCTGAAGCTGAATCCCAAACTGCCGGTGATCGCCGTGCTGGGCGCCAAGGACGCGGACCTGATTATGCGCTGCCTGCGCCAGGGAGCGCGCGACGTCCTGCTGCAGCCGTTCACCACCGAACAGGTGGAGGCGGCGGTAAGGAATCTGGCGAAGCTGCAGACCGCGGGGCGGAGCGGGGGTACTCCGGCCAAGATCTACTGCGTGATGCCCGCCAAGGGAGGTTGCGGCGCCAGCACGGTGGCTTGCAGCCTGGCTTGCCAGTGGAAACGCATGGGATCAAACCGGGTGCTGCTGGCGGACTTGGATCCGCTAGCCGGTACGCAGTCCTTCCTGCTTAAAGGTAAGAGCGTTTACAGCTTCATGGACGTGCTCAATCGCCAGGCGGACATAGACGCCGATCTGTGGAAGGCGATGATCATTCAACGCCAGGGCGTGGACGTGCTGCTGGCCCCTGAAGTGATGACCGAGGGTATTAATGAGCTTACCGACGCCGCGTCCGTGATCGAGTACGCCCGGCATGCCTATGACGTCGTGGTGCTGGACGCCGGCGGCGTTTACGGAGACTGGAATCTTTCTCAAGCGCACCTTTGCGACGAACTGCTGCTGGTGACTACCAACGAGCTCACGGCCTTGCAGGCAGTGCAGCGCGCGATGAATTACCTGGAGAGCAACCGCGTGGGCCGCTGGAAAGTGAAACTCGTGGTTAACCGGTATGACCGGCATGTCGGCCTGAGCCGCGACGTAATCGGAACGGCCCTGCAGACCGACATCTACTATCTGCTGCCGAGCGATTATGACGCAATCCAGAAGGCGCTGATGGAAGGCAAAACGATTCCGTTGTCGTCGGACTTTGGAAAGGGCGTAATCGGGCTTACGGACCGGCTGGCGGGCCGCGAGGAAGGCGCCAAGAAGGGGTCGTCGATGGGGAGCTTGTTCTCGCTGTTTTCCCGGACGCAGTCGTAAGGCGTAACTCGCCCAGGTCAGCAATTGGTTCACGAAATCGGCGCTTACTTGATCATGCGGCGCTTGCGCAGCTCGTCCACGCTGACGGCCAGGATGATCACGGCGCCGATGATTACCTGCTGCCAGTATGGATTGGTCCCGAGCAGGTCGCTGCCGTTCGACAGCAGTCCCATGATGAAGGCGCCGATCAGGGTGCCGATGACGCTGCCTTCGCCGCCGCGCAAGCTTCCGCCGCCGATCACGACGGCCGCGATGGCCTGCAGCTCATAGCCCTGGCCTCCGGTGGGCTGGCCGGTCATCAGGCGCGAGGCCTCGATCATGCCGGCGAGACCGGTGAGCAGTCCCGCGATTCCGTAGACGGCGATGGTGTCGAAACGCACCGGAACGCCCGCATAAAACGCGGCTTCGGGATTGCTTCCGATGGCGAAAGCGTAGCGGCCCAGGCGGGTGTGTTCCAGCAGCACGTGCATGATGAGGGCACAGACCAGCAGGATCCACAACACAAACGGGACTTTCAGCAGATTGCCCTCGCCCAGGAAGGAAAAGGACGGCGGAATCTGATGCACGGGCAGACCGTTGGAGATAATCAGCGCCATGCCGCGAAAGATTCCCATGGTTCCCAGGGTCACGATGAACGGATTGATGCGCAGCGTGGTGATCATGGTCCCGTTGGCCATGCCGCACAGCATTCCCACCGCGACTCCCACCGCAATCCCCACCGGGATGCTGGCGCCTTTTTCCATGGCCATGGTGCCCAGAAGCCCGCCGAGCGCGAGAATGGAGCCCACCGACAGATCGATGCCGCCGGAGATGATGATCAGGGTCATGCCCAGCGCCATGATGTTGATCACGGCGGTCTGACGCGCCACGCTGGAGAGGTTGGTGGAGGTGAGAAAATTCGGCGAGGCGATGGCCAGGGCGACGAATAGCGCGATCAGCGTGAAGAACGGGAGCAGGCGCTGAAACATGCGCGAATCCAAGCCTTTGCGCTTCGCTTCAGTTTTCGTGGAAGGCTGCATAGCGCATAATTTCCTCCTGGGTGGTGCGCCCGGGCAGCTCGCCCGTGATCCGCCCTTGCCGCATCACCAGAATACGATCGGCCACCTGCAACAACTCGGACATTTCCGAGCTCACCATGAGAATGGCGGCGCCCTCGCGCGCCAGCGTGTCCATCACTTCGAATACCTCCACTTTGGCGCCGACGTCGATACCGCGAGTGGGCTCATCGAATAGAAACACCTTGGCTCCGCGCACCAGCCACTTCGCGATGACTACTTTCTGCTGATTGCCCCCGCTCAGCCGTCCGGCCAGCTGTTTGGGACCCTCGGATCGAATGCGCAGGCGCTTCCCGTACTCTTCCGTGAGAAGGCGCTCGCTTTTGAGATCCAGAAATCCGAAACGGCTGATGCGGGGAACATTCGCCAGCGTGACGTTGTGTCCAACGCAGAGTCCGACGGCGAGCCCGGTGCGCTGTCGGTCTTCGGGAATCAGAGCGAGTCCCGCGCGTACGGCTTCACGGGGGGAGCGGATGTGTACGGCCTCACCGCGGATCCGTACCGCGCCCGAATCGATGGGATCGGGGCCGAAGAGGGCGCGGCAGAGCTCGGTGCGGCCGGCGCCTACGAGGCCGGCCAGCCCCACGATCTCGCCGGCGCGAATCGAAAAGCTGATGTCGTCCAGCAGCGGCTTGCGCGAGAGATGCTCGACGCGCAGAACCTCATCGCCCGGAGGCAGCGGCTCGCGATGATAGATGGACGAGACCGGGCGGCCCACCATGTGCTGGATAATCTGATCCGTGTTGACTTCGGCCAGCGCGCCTGAGAACACCGTCTCGCCATCCCGCAGCACGGTGATCCGGTCGCCCACGGCGCGCAACTCCTCTAAACGATGAGTGATGTAAATCACGCCCATTTGGCGGTTGCGCAGAGTGCGCACGATGCGGAAGACTTCCTCGGTCTCACCGGCCGAGAGCGAGGACGTCGGCTCGTCAAAAATCAGCAGGCTGGAGCCTTGCTGGATGGCGCGGCAGATCTCCACCAGCTGCTTTCCGGCCGGGCTCAGTGACCCGACGCGCGCATCGGCGCTTAGCGGGAACCGATGTTCTTCGATCAACCGCGCGGCGCGTTCCAGCATGCGGCGGCGATTCACCCAGCCGAGCGGCCCGCGATCCTCGCGGCCGAGGAAAATATTTTCGGCGACAGAGAGATGCGGGGCCAGCAGGGATTCCTGATGAACCATGGCGATGCCGTTGGCGGCGGCTTCGGCGGGAGTGCGGAAGCGGGCGGGGCGGCCGCGGAAGAAAAACTCGCCCCCGTCGCGGTCCTGCATGCCGCAGACGATTTTCATGAGCGTGGATTTGCCCGCGCCGTTTTCGCCCATCAGGAGATGGACCTCGCCTGGATTGACGACGAGGTCGCCGCGGCGCAGAGCGACTACGCCCCCGAAGCGCTTTTGAATGCCTTCCAGTTGCAGCAGCAAGACGCGATTATAGCTTGGCGAGTGAGCGCGGTCGATGGCCGATTCAGTTTACCGGGCCGTCGTCGCCGAGGTCGCCGACGCGGTTTTCGAACTTGGTGAACTCTCTCAGGAAGACCAGGTTGATACGGCCGGTGGGGCCGTTGCGCTGTTTGGCGAGCAGGAGTTCGGCGATGCCTTTCAGGTCCTCGCGCTCGGGTTTGTAGATTTCCTCGCGGAAGATGAAGGCCACCAGATCGGCATCCTGCTCGATGGATCCCGATTCGCGCAAATCGCTCAACTGCGGGCGGTGATCGCCGGGGCGCGTTTCGGGGGCGCGGCTGAGCTGGGAGAGCACCAGCATGGGCACTTTCAGATCCTTGGACATCAGTTTGAGGCCGCGCGATATCGTGCTGATTTCCTGGTTGCGATTCTCGTAGCGGCCGCGCGAGCTCATCAGCTGCAGGTAGTCGATCACCACCAGCGACAGGCCGTGCTCGGCGCGCAGGCGGCGAAGCTTGGCGTGGATATCCATCAGGTTGGCGCCCGGCGTATCGTCGATGTACAAGGGCGACTGCACCAGGTCCGATGCGGCCTTGGCCAGCTTGCGGCGCTCATCCTGGTTCAAATAGCCGGCGCGGAATTTCTGCTGGTCGACGCGCGCCGAGGCGCAGATCATGCGCGTGAGCAGGCTCTCGCGCGACATTTCGAGCGAAAACACGGCCACCGTCTGCTTCTGCTGTGTATTCATGGCCACGTGCTGCGCGATGTTCAAAGCCAGCGCTGTCTTGCCTACCGAGGGGCGCGCCGCCAAAATGATCAATTCGCCTTCATGCAGGCCGCCGGTCATCTCATCGAACTTCAAATATCCGGTGCCTACGCCTTTAATGCGCTTGCTGGGGTCGAGAAACGCGTTCAGGCCGCCCTCGAACTCGTCGATGATCCGCCCCGGATTCATCAAGGCGTCCTTGTCCTTGACGTCACCGAGTTTGAGCAGGCCTTCCTCGGCGCTGGCCAGGATCTGCTCGGCCTCCTCCTCGCCCAGGATGCATTTCTGAATGGTCGCTTGCGAGGCGTAAATGAGACGCCGCAGGACGGACTTGCCCTTGACGATACGGATGTAGCTGTCTAGATTGGCCAGGGCGGGCAGGCCTTCGTCGAGCGACACGACGTAACTCAAGCCATCCACCGATTCGAGCTGTTGCAGCTTCATCAGCTCATTGGCCAGCGTCACGCGATCAATGCGCTCGCCGCGCGCGTAGAGCTCGCCCATGCGGCCGAAGATGCGGCGGTGCTTCTCGAGGCTGAAATCGTCGGCGTCGAGGGTGCCCGCAACCTGGATGTAGAGCGCGTCGTCCATCAGGATGGCGCCGAGGACAAAGCGCTCGGCATCCTGGTTCGCCGGCAGACCTTTTTCGAGGGCGAGGTCAGCCGTGGCCATGACGCCCTCCGGAAGCGGGTGTGGAAATCGAGTGTACGGGAGCCATGACGAGGGCCGCCGAGAGAGTTGTTGCCGCTTTCACCGCGTTACAGTAACAGCGTTGTAACGCAGCGGGAAGAGGTGTTGTATCGGGTTGGAATCGCGGAAGATCATCTTCTTGACAATAGGTAGGCGGGACGCGTTTACGCATTTCGCGCCGTCGCCGGAGTTCTGCGCCGGACGGCGCCGCCGGGAGAGCGGCGTGTTTTCCACACGGGCCTGGACTGGCTTCCACAGCTTTTCCGAAAACAATTCTACCGCGATTTGTTTCGCGCTGTACGGCGGGGCCCCTGCCCCGCGCGGAGCCCCCTGGCTCCGCTGCTCGGGGGGCCCGCGTTACAAGGGAACGATTCTCATACTTCGTGCGTATCCTTAGCATGCACAAAGCGATCCTGATCCTAGCCCTCGCCGCCAGCACCCTGCTAGCCGACGATTGGAACAAGCAGTTCACCGTGAGCGCGAATGCACAGCTACGGGTGGAGACCAATGACGCGTCCATCCGAGTGCGTGCATGGGATCGCAACCAGATTGAGGCGCGGGTGACCACTACGGGGTACCGCATCGGGCCGGGAGAGGTCACGGTGACGGGGCGGCAGTCGGGCGATCTGGTGGAGATCGACGTGCGCATCCCGCGGCAATTCGGGTTTAACTTCGGAAGCCGCTCGGTGCATGTCGAAATGCAGGTTCCGCGGGCGACCCAGGCGAATATTCATACCGGGGACGGGCGGATTGACACCGAGGGCCTGCGAGGCGAAGCGCGATTGACCACCGGGGATGGGCGGATCGAAGTGGACGGCCACGACGGCGCGCTGGATGCTCACACCGGCGATGGCCGCATCCACGTGCGCGGGCGGCTAGACCGGCTGAACGTCCGTACGGGCGATGGCAGCGTGCAGCTCGAACTGTTGCAGGGGTCAAAGGTCGCTGGGGAATGGAGGGTTCAGACTGGCGACGGGCATATTAGCATTCGCATGCCTGAAGATCTGGCGGCGAATCTGGATGTGCATACCGGCGATGGGCACATCAGTTCCAATTTGCGGGGAGCGGGGTTGGATTCGCCTCGAAGGAACGAACTGAGGGGAAAGCTGAATGGAGGCGGGAGCCCGTTTGTGGTGCGCAGCAATGACGGGGGAATTACGCTGGACAGGATTTGATCCACGCTAGAAAGAGCGGGGGCCGCCCTGAAATTCGCGATAGGTGGCCAGCCAGTTATCGCGGATCGGGGGCCAGTCGTATTTTTGGACTTCCGCGCGGGCGGCGGTGGTGAGCCGCAGCACTAGTTCTTCATCTTCCAGCAGACGGAAGGCTGCGTGGGCCATGGCTTGGTGATCGTTGAGATTCACCAAGAGCGCGGTTTCGCCGTCGCGGGCGATGTATGGGATGCCGCCGGCGCTGGTCGCGATCACGGGGAGGCCGGACGCGAAGCATTCCAGCAGGCTGCCGGGCATGCAATCCCAATTGGGGCTGGTGAGGTAAATGTCGGCCGCATCGTAAAGCGGGGGCACACGGTCATGCGGGACGCGTCCGATGAATTCGGTGTGGCGCAGCTTCAGTACGCGTGCAAGACGCTCGAGTGCGGGGCGGCACACGCCATCGTGCGCGATGGTCAGCGATGCTTCCGGATAGCGCTGCTGGATCAGCGCGAATGCGCGCAGAATGCAATCGACGTTGTAGAGCGGCTCCAGGATGCGGTTGGTCATGAAGACCGGACGAAGCTTGCGGCGCTGGCGGTATTGGAATCGGGCGAGGTCGATGATATTGAAAATGGAACGCGCGGGAATGCCGTGGCGCGCGAAGACATCCACCAAAAAGCCGGACGGCGTCACCACTACATCGGCCATGCGGATGGTGGTTTTCGTGAGCGGCCATTTCAAATGCAGCTCGGCTTGGCCGTCGCGATAATTTAAAACCGTCTTCTTGCGATACACTTTCGCAACCGCCAGCGCGGGCAGCGTCCAAAGCGTATAGGACCAGAGTCCCGCGGAAAAAACGTGCAGGATGTCATAGCGGCGCGCGGCGCGGATCAGGCGCGCGTTGTACAGCGCCAGGCGCATGATGGTGCGCAGAAACCGGATGTTGTTCCACACGCCTGGTAGCGGCGGGCCCAGCGCGAGGAAACCCATTTCAAGCGACGGCTCGCGCCGCAGGCTCTCCAGCAAGCGCTGCGCCTGCACGGCCTGGCCGCCCAGAATATTCATCGCGGGCGCGATCAATAGCACCCGGATGCGCTGATTACTCGAGGACGGCATCCAAATCGATGGTCTTGGGCGCAAGGTCCCCGGCCGATTCCAGCATGCGCAGGCATGCGACAGTAGCGCGCGCGCCGTCGAGAACCGTGACCTCCGGCGGCCGGCCCTCGCGAATGCCGTCAATGAAGGCCTGCATCTGCGCGGCGTAACCTTTCTCGGCAAACATCTTGCGCGTGACGTGGCGCAATGAGGTCTGAATGGTGAGCCGCTTGAAATCCTCGGTGGCGATACCCAGGCCCGGCGCGAAAGCTTCCACGCGCTCACCGCCCGAGGTCTTGCTGCCAATGGTGCAATACGTCAGGTTGCCGATGGAGCCGTCGGCGAAATGGAAGCTGGCGCAAAGGTTGTTCTCGCCCACGGGATCCTGTTTGCCGGTGGGCAGCGAGTACGCCGACACGCGGACGGGTTCGGCGCCGAGCATCCAGTACATCAAGTCGACGAAGTGACAGGCCTCGCCCAGAATCGCGCCTCCGATGGAAGGATCGGCCATCCAGTAGGAGCCGGAGATGCCGGGGGAGTTCACGCGGCAACTCACCACCGCGGGCCCGCCGCGGCGCGCCAGGTGCGTTCTGAGAGGCATGTACAGGGGCGCGAAACGCCGGTTGAATCCTACCGTGAGCTGATTGCCGGTCTCCTGGACGGCGCGATACAGGTCGCTGCATTCCTCGACGGTGAGCGCCATGGGCTTCTCAACGAAGACATGCTTGCCCGCGCGCAGGGCGGCCAGCGATTGCGGAGCGTGCTGTGGATTCCGGCTGACGATCACGATCACGTGGACATCGGGATCGTCGAGAATCCGCTGGTATTCGGTAGTGCAGTAAGCGGCGCCGAATCGCACGCCATAACTCTTGCCGCGCACCGGATTCGCGGAATGCACGGCGCGCAGCTCCACCTCGGACATTTTTTGCAGGTTGGGCATGTGCGCCCAGCGCGCGAGGTTGCCGGAACCCACCAGCGCGATGCCCACTTTTCCCCGGGCCAGCGGCCGTTTGAAAATGGGGACCACGGTGCGCGGCTCGAATACGGCGTCCGGCGGCGCGGTGGGATAGCGCAGCAGCACCGCCAGACTATTGGAGCCAGGGTCCATGATGGTGTCATAGGCCCGCGGACCATCCTCAAGCGGAAACTGGTGCGTGATCAGCGGCTGAACGTCCACCTGACCCAGCGAGAGCAGACGCAGAAACTCCTCCATGTTGCGATTCTCGGTCCAGCGGATGTACGCATAGGGATAATCGCGGCCCTCGCGCTCATACTCGGGATCGTAGCTGCCGGGTCCGTAGGCGCGCGACATGAAGAGCTGGATTTCCTTGAGGTACATGTCGTTCCAGGGAAATTCCATTTGCACCGCGCCCAGCACGACGATGCGGCCCCGGTCGCGGCACAACGCCAGCGCCTGATGACAGGGAGCGGACGACTTCGCAGCCGCCGCGATGATCACGCAATCGGCGCCTTTCCCGTCCGTGAGCGCGCTGACTTCGGCCAGCAGCGAGGGCCCGCCTGGCAGCGCGTGTTGGGCCCCCAGCCGGCGGGCTAATTCCACGCGCTCGGGTTTGAGATCCGTGGCGATCACGATAGCGCCCGCCAGCCGCGCCAGTTGCGCGGCGAGCTGGCCCACCAGGCCGAGCCCGATCACCACCACGCGGTCGCCCAGCCCAATGCCGGCAATACGCACGCCGTTCATGGCGATGCTGCCGAGAGTCGCGAAACAGGCGTGTTCGAAGACGACGTTCTCGGGAACGCGCGCCACGAGGTTGCGTCCGGTTACGATGGTTTCGCCGTGACCGGTGCCCTCGCCGCCATAGGCAACGCGCGCACCGGGCTCAAGATCGGTGACAGTGGGATGTTTGGCAGCCAGAATCCCGGCGCCGGAATAGCCGATCACGGCATACTCGCTGAACTTGGCGCGGACCTCGCGAATGGTGTTGAGCGGTCCGTTGGTCTTCATCACATCCAGCACTTTCCGGATGTGCGACGGATTATCGGCCACTTCTTTCAGCACGCCTTCCTTGTGAATGCTGGCGGTTTCAGTGCCGCTGCTGATGAGCGAAAAGCAGGGACGGACCAGGACGTGATGGGGCCCGGGAACGGGGTCGGGAACGTCGTCCACGATGATTTCCTTGATGCCCTTGCGAATGATCTGCTTCATGA
>JAYTVY010000316.1:0-5550 GCA_043743755.1 Bryobacterales bacterium
AAATTTCGCTTCTGGCGGTCCCGCAGATGGTTGACCTCAGGATGGTCCGTTTCGCCCTCTACGCCCATGTTGGACGAGTAATTGTCATTGGCGCCATCGCGATTCTCTTCGCCGTTGGCTTCGTTGTGCTTGTCGTTGTAAGTAACCAGGTCATGCAGTGTGAAGCCATCGTGCGCGGTTACGAAATTGATGCTGGCCGAGGGACGACGGCCGTCCCGCTGGTACAGGTCGCTGCTTCCGGTGAGGCGATACGCCAGATCCGAGAGCTGCCCGTCGTCGCTCTTCCAGTAGCGCCGCACGGTGTCGCGATATTTGCCGTTCCATTCCGCCCACAGCACCGGAAAGTTGCCTACCTGATAACCGCCCTCGCCCACATCCCACGGCTCGGCGATTAGTTTCACCTGCGAAATCACGGGGTCCTGATTGATCACATCGAAAAACCCCGACAGCCGGTCCACGTCGTGCAGCTCGCGCGCCAGCGTGGACGCCAGATCGAAGCGGAAGCCGTCCACGTGCATTTCCTGAATCCAGTACCGCAGGCTATCCATGATGAGTTTCAGCACCTGCGGATTACGGACGTTCAGACTGTTGCCGGTGCCCGTGTAATCCATGTAGTAGCGCGGATTGTCGGGCACCACGCGGTAATAAGTGGTGTTGTCGATGCCGCGGAAGCTCAACGTAGGTCCCATGTGATTGCCTTCCGACGTGTGGTTGTAGACCACGTCCAGAATCACTTCGATTCCCTCGCGGTGCAGCGCCTTCACCATGGCCCGGAACTCGGCCACCTGCCCGCCCAGATCGCCCGACCCGGAATACCGCGATTCGGGACTGAAAAAATTAGTGGTGTTATAGCCCCAATAGTTGATCAGCCCTTTGTCGGCCAGCGTCTTGTCGTTCAGAAACGCATGTACCGGCATCAGTTCCACGGCCGTGATGCCCAGCTTCTTCAAGTACTGCACGGCGGGCTTCGATGCCAGGCCCGCATAGGTGCCGCGCAATTCTTCGGGAACATCGGGATGGCGCTTCGTGAAGCCTTTCACGTGCAGCTCATAGATCACCGAATCGCTCAGCGGGGTATTCGGGGACCGGTCCTGTTCCCAGTCGAAATAGGGATTCACCACGACGCACTTTTCCATGCCTGGTGCGTCGTCGCGGTCATCGATGGCCAGATCCTCGGCTGGATCGCCCAGCTTATAGGGGAAAACGGGATGGTCCCAGTTCACATTTCCGGCGATGGCGCGCGCATAGGGGTCCACCAACAGCTTGGCGGGATTAAAGCGCAACCCTTGCGCGGGATCGTAGGGACCGTGCACCCGGTATCCATACAATTGCCCGGGCTGGAGGCCCGGCAGATAGCAGTGCCAGACAAAGGCCGTGCGCTCACGCAAGTCGATCTTCTCGATTTCGCCCGCGGCCGGATCGGCGAACAGGCATAGCTCCACGCGCACGGCGCGTTCCGAATAGAGCGCGAAGTTAACGCCGGAGCCGTCCCACGTGGCGCCTTGCGGGTACGGGCGTCCCGGCAACACAGTTCTTCCCATGGCAGTCTTACAAGCATAGGACTGCTGGGGAGGCAGGTTGTTTCAGGCGCCCAGGACGTAATCTTTGCGGGCGCGGCCTTGCAGCTTCTACTCGCGCCGGGTAATATCTGCCTCTACGAACACCCATGGGTCTCCACGTGGTGCATGTAGGCGTACTTGGCGGCCTGCTTCCTCTCATTGGCCATGTGAATCAGAAGATCGAAACGGTCGCTATCGGGTTCTCCATTGACGATGGCCGCGAATTGCTGTTCGTGAAGCGCCAGCACCTCGCGCACCGCCGAGCCAAACGCATCCAGCAGACGGCGGCCCTCCTCGCAATAGATCTTGTTCTTCGATTCAGGGCGAGCGGGCTCATCGATGCACATGGTCCGTTTTCTTTTTTGCAATCGAGAAGCCAAGGCAGGCGTGTGGGCGGCCCACTGGGAACAATGCCAGGAGCCGCTGAGCGCGCGAGTAAGGGGCTACTTGCAGTGACAGATTGCCTTGCCCGTCGGATCCGTTTCCGTTCGAAAAGCCATGCGACGCGGCGAAGAGTCGGGATTTACCTGCTGGTGGCCGCGCTTGTGGCTCCGCGGATCGCGTCGTGAGAAGCGTTCACCACCACGCATTTCTGCCGCCGTGCTACGAAACCCAGGCCCAGCAACCCAATTCCCAGCATGGCGAATGTGGCTGGCTCGGGTATCGCCGAAGTCGCATCAAAACTTATGGCGCCGCTGTACGGCGTCCAAGCCGTGTCTCTGCGGAAGGTATTCGTTCCGCCCGCGCCGTTATCCGAATAGTTAGCGGCCGTCGCCGTGTTCCAATATGCTGTGTCGGGAAACGGACGCGTCCCTGCCGCCGGTGGAGACGAGCCGTTCAGCCCGAAATTCAGCGATTCGTATGGACCGGGACTCCCGATGGGATTCTTGCCCCAAGTGTTGGTGTTGAACGCCACGCCGTAAATGATCTGGCCCGGCACGGTGGTCCCAGTGAAATTGAAGGTAACGGTGAACGCTAGGCCGTTATAGCAGTTCCCGTCGCTTGCCCGCCAAGCTGTTCCCCCGGGACAGGTCGGATCCGCCGCGGGCCGCCACGGAATGGCGAAGACTTGGGTCTGGGTAGCAATCAGGCTGCCCGGCGCGGGATTTGCTCCGCTGTTATCCACGTTGTACAGGTTGAGGGCAGCGGATGATTCCAGGTCGAAGCCATGGAGCCGTACGTGGACGCCAGCGCCCAGTCACTCATCACCAGCGTCACTTGCGTCAACGAGCGATCCGTGCCGGCAAACATGATCAGATCGCCGAATTCCGCCGTCTGATTCGCCTGATATCCGAGGCTGGGGATATTCGGAGGCAGTGGCCCAGGAATATTGTTGTAAATCGTCGAGCACTGAACGGGCAGCGTGAAAACTGCGCCGAGCGCTATGGCCGCAAATACCGGATAAGAAACCGCTCTACTCATGACCGAACTCCTCATCTCCAGGCAAATCAACTGTAAAGTCTTGATTCTTTGACTCGGGGGGGCCGCGACAAGCCAGACTCTGTCGCACGCGCAGGCGCGCAAGTACTCCTCCGAGCTACCTAGAGCATACACCTATCGGAGAACTCCGTGCAAAGTTTGTGCAGGACGTACAGAACAAAGTACTAGTGCAGCCATGCGACGCGGCAATGAGCGGGGTTTACCTGCTGGTGGCCGCGCTTTGCTGCGATTGGGTCCGGTAACCGTGAATGTGTAGCGTGCGGTGGCCAACCCGGCCCCTTTGAGAGCCGAAGGCGGGTAGCGCGCTCAAGGGCTGATCGAGTCGCTTACTGCAACGGTAGATTCCCTTGCCCGTCCTACAAAACGATGACTATTGGATGGCGATGGTGACGGGGTTGGATTTGATTCCGCCGATGGTGAGTACCAAGGTGATGGCGGTACCGCTGGGGGCGGTGTCGGGGATCTGGAAATCGACTTGATAGAGGCCCGCGAAACCGGGGGCAAGGCCGGAGAAGGAAATCACGGTGACGGGGACCGAGCCGCCCAAGGTGATGGCGGGCAGCGTGGTGGTGCTGGCGAGCGGGCCGCTGGGGGCCGGGTCGCCGGCGAGGGGGCGGTTGGTTACATCGCCCAGGCCGGTGCAATAGAGCGATACGAATTCGCCTTTCTTCGCCGGACGCGAGCCGGGGAATGCGCCGGCGGGCGCGGCGAGAGACGTAGTGTTCGAGATCAGAGCCGACGCCTGGCCGGTGCCCTGCGAGTTGGCGGTGAACAAGCCCGGCGCATAGGGGGTAAGCGTCACGGTGATGGTGGCGGCGCCTTGTCCCTGCGTGATGACCAGAGGAACCTGGGTGGACTGCGTGATGGCCACCCAGGGAATCTGGAAGTTTATTTGTCCGGGTGAAACGAAGAGCAACGGGACGCCGCTCTGGGCCAGAGTCATGGCGGTGCCGCTGAGGTTTTGCGGGAGCGGAATACTGCCCGCGCTCAAGGTGGACGTGGCAAGATTGGTTCCGTACAGCGATGCGATGCTGCCGGGCGCGAGCGAGCTGCCACCGGTCGGGTTGGCGGCGCTGACGAAAGCGGCCGAACTCGAAGCGGGAGCGGGGCCGAAGACTGGATCGGCCGCGATGCGCGAACCGGAACCTGGGGGAACGCAGGTGAAAGTGATCTCGCCGCCGGAAGTCTTGGCTAAGGCGCGCAGTTCGGTATCGCCGGGTGTGTCGGAGCTCTGGGTGCGCACGAAAACGCGGCGCGCTGGATCGTATAAGTAGCCCGCCGGCTGCCCTTGCACGCGGCCTTTGGCCACCAGTTCGCAATCGCCCGCGGCAGCGCGCGCCTCCAGGAGATCGATACGCGGGCCGGCCACCGCGGCGTTGGTGCCGTTCAGGGTAATCTGCTGGCCGACGATCGCAGCCACGTTGCCGTCGGTGGATAGCACGAAGGCTTCCAGCTGGCGGCGGATGGTGTCGCCCGCGGCGCCGATCGGGATGCCACCGGGATTGATGGCGGATTTCACAAAGACGGCCGCGCCGTGGAAGCGGAATACGGTGTCCACGCTGCCGTCATGCAGGAATCCGAATCCACGCACCTGATCGCCCATCTGCGGGGTTTGATCGACGGGCAGAAACGGATCGGGCGATGAGCCGAACTTGCCGACCTTCTGATACAGATTGCGGAAGTGCGGCACTTTGAATAACTGCGACTCGCCTTCGAAGGTGGACTGACCATCGGTGCCGAAGAAGCCGGGGCGCGCGACGCCGAACTGGCGGTTGCCGTTGGCATCGATGACGTGGCAGCCGTTGCAGGTTTTGACCGTATCGGAAGACTGGCCGCGGGAAGTGATGCCGGTGAAAAAATCGCTGCCGGCCTGCTGATCGGCCGTCAGCGAGCCATCCAGATTGTGAATCGGATTCGGTGGGTAGGCGAGCTGCATAGCGAAGTCGGTAAAGGCCTGAATCTCTTCGGGAGCGAGCGGCTGATTGCGGCCCAGCAGATCCGGGAACGCGGCGTTGAATTTCTTGAAGCCCGCCACTTCATCAAAACTGCCGCTGGAAGGCTGCGCGCTCGCGGCGTCATTACCGCCGGTGCGATCGCCGCGCCAGTGCATGGGGCCGGCATTGTCCATGCCCTTGAGGCTTTGCGTGGTCATGGGTCCCTTCATGGGATGGAAGGGCTGGTTGACCAGCACGAAGGTGAAGGGACCGGGATTATTGACCTCCTGGCCGTCGGGATTGCCCAGGTCCCAGGCGAGGCTGTCGAAATCGCCGAAGATGTGGCAGCTCGCGCAGGCGGAATCGCCGTGGCTGGAGGTGGCTGCGGCGTCGTACAGGAATCTTCGTCCGTTGACGATGCTGGCGGGCTCGGGGTTGGACATCGCCACATGCGAGACTTCCTTGCGAGCGCCCAGATCCACGATGGAAATGGAGTCGTCAAAGCGAGTCAGCACATACAGCGCGTTGCGAGCCTTGTCAAGAGCGAGGCCGCTGGGTCCGCCGCCGGTGACCCGGATCTGGTTCGCGATGCTGGGAACGAAGCTGTTGTCGGCGAG
>JAYTVY010000317.1:0-4388 GCA_043743755.1 Bryobacterales bacterium
AGCGAATGCGATTGTCGAATGACCCGCCGTATTCATCCGTGCGCTGGTTGGACAGCGGCGAGTGAAAACTGTGGATGAGATATCCGTGCGCGCCGTGCAATTCCAGCCATTGAAATCCCGCCGCATGCGCGCGAACGGCCGCGGCCCGAAAAGCTTGCTGGATGCTTCGGATCCCGTCGCCGCTCAATGGATCCGGCACGGGCCATCCCTCATCAAACGGTATGCCGCTGGGCCCCACGGCCCGCCAGCCGCCTTCCGACGGCGATAACGGCTGCCCGCTCTCCCACGGCCGCGCAGTGGAAGCTTTGCGTCCCGCGTGCGCGATTTGAATGCCAGCCGCCGCGCCCTGTGACGCGATGAACGCCGCAATGCGCGACAGCATGCTCACATGGTCGTCTGACCAGATTCCGAGATCCTGCGGCGAGATGCGTCCGGCGGGCTCCACCGCGCTGGCTTCCGCCATCACCAGTCCCGCGCCCCCCACCGCGCGCCCCCCCAGGTGAACAAGATGCCAATCCGTTGCGAATCCATCCCCCGAGCTGTACTGGCACATCGGCGAGACCCCCACGCGATTGCGCAACTCGATCCCCCGTAGCCGAAAACTTTCAAAAAGATGGTCCATTCAACGCTTGCTTTATTGTACGGCGGGCCCCCCGGCCCGCAGCCGGCCCCCCGGCCGGCTCCCCCCAACATCCTCGACCAGTCATTCCACGCACCATTCCTGGCGAAAAATACAAGGTGCTCTTGGAAACCTCAGCCGCATTCGGAGCCGTGCGCGTCAGCAAGCGTCTGTATCCCACAGGCGCGTACCACCCAGCTATCGTTTCGCTTCCTGACGGTCGCGGCTCCGCCAGGAAAATTCCGTAACAAGCTGGGCAGCAACCGCGTCATCGTTCCCGTGCAGTTGATAGCCGCAACGCCTGGAAGACCGACGCGTTCTAGCCGGATCCACTTAGAACCGCCGTTAGGCGGTGCTAACATAAGTGGTCACTTCACCACTTCCCAGGAGAACCATATGCATCGGACCCCGGCCCGGGCGCTATGCGCTGCGTGCATCTTGATGGCTTTTGGCGTCACAGCCGCCCTGGCTCAAACCGCGGCGCCGCTGCATCCGCTGGATGGCTTGACCACCGCCGAATACTGGGCCGCCTATGACGTTCTCCAAAGTGCCGGGCATGCCGCCCCGGACAGCTTCTTTGCCAGCGTTCTCTTGCGCGAGCCGCTCAAGGAAACGGTTCTTGCGTGGAAGGAAGGCTCCCCGGTTCCGCGCGAAGCCGACGCCGTGATGTTGCAGCATGGCAAGACATTTGAAGCCCGTATCGATCTCGCCGCTCGAAAGCTGGTCTCCTGGAAAGAGCTCAAGGGCATCCAGGCCCCCTTCCTGGCGAGTGAGATTTTTGGCAGCGACGAAGCCATCAAGAAGGATCCGCGCGTCCTCGAAGCGCTGAAGAAACGCGGCATCACGGACCTCAATTCGGTGCGCTGTATCGCGCTCCCCGTCTCCTATGCGGCCGTGCCCGAGCAGAATACCCTGCGGCTCGGCTTCGGCAGCTGCTCCCAGCAGCATGGTTCTTATCACAGCTGGGGCATGTCCATTGAGGGCCTCACTCTGCAGATGGACATGGTCACCAAGAAGGTCTTGAAAATCGTGGACACCGAAATTGTTCCCGTGGGCAGCGGCGCCATGAACTATGAAGAGATTCCCGAGCGGCCGCGCCCCGGCGCTACGCCCATCGCCATCTCACAACCCATGGGCGCCGGCTTCCAGATCAAGAACGGTGAAGTCTCCTGGCAGAACTGGCGCTTTCGCTTCCGTATTGACCCGCGTGTCGGTCCCGTCGTGAACCTGGTTCGATTCGAGGACGCCGGCCGTCTCCGCTCGGTGCTGTATCAGGGCTCTCTCTCCGAGCTATACGTCCCCTACATGGACCCCTCCAACGGCTGGAATAACCGGGTCTTTATTGACGCCGGCGAATTCTATAGCGGCATTGGCCTGCTGGCTCCCTTGCGTCCCGGCCTGGACTGTCCCGCGAACGCGGCCTGGTTCGACGCCCTCTCAGCCGGCGAACATGGAGCGCCCAAAATTTCCGCGCAAGTGGTCTGTCTGTTTGAACGCACCGGCAGCGACCCCGCGTGGCGTCACCACCAGAACAACACCACTTTCGGACGCCCCAGCCGTGAGCTGGTATTGCGCTCCGCGGCCGTAGTGGGCAATTACGACTACCTGATGGACTGGCGCTTTGAGCAGGACGGAACTATCGAAGTCGCCGTCGGCGCCACAGGCGTGATTGAGACTAAAGGCAGCGCGCAGAAGAATGCGGGTGAGCACTTGATGGACAAGCCGGGCGTCGAGATGCCACTCGAATACGGGCAGTTCGTCGCCGAGAACACCATCGGCGTCAATCACGATCATTTCCTGTCTTACCGGCTGGATATGGATGTGGATGGCCCCGGCAATAGCTTCATGGCGGCCCGCATGGTGCGCCAGATGCTCCCGTCCGATCCCATGCGCAAGAGCATCTGGGGCGTCAAGCACACCATTGCCGCGCGGGAGAAAGACGCCATCATGGACATTCAACTGGATGCCCCCGGCATGTGGCTTTTCATCAACCCAAATGTCAAAGGTCCGCTGGGTTATCCCACCGGTTATGAGATCATGCCCGGCGCCACCGCCAAATCCTTGATGTCGCCCGACGATCTGCCGCAGAAGCTCGGCGGCTTTTCCGAGCACCAGTTTTGGGTGACGCCGAATGACCCGTCGCAGCGCTACGCCGCCGGCGTTTATCCCACCAGCAGCAAGGCCACCGATGGCATCGCGGCCTGGACGCAGGCCAACCGGCCGCTGGAAAACACCGACCTCGTCGGCTGGTACACGCTGGGCTTCCATCACATGCCGCGCGTGGAGGATTGGCCGGTGATGCCCACCATGTGGCACCATTTCCAGATCCGCCCATTTAACTTCTTCAGCTCGAACCCGGCGCTGGACTTGCCGAAGACTCAGTAGCCGGCGGGTAATGATATGCCTCCCACGCTTGCGAACGGTAAGATCTGTTACCTGGAAATTCCGGCCGCCGATATCGCGCTCTCGGCCGATTTTTACAGGCAGGCCTTTGGCTGGCAGACTCGCCGGCGAGGCGACGGCCATATTGCCTTTGACGACGGCGTCGGCCAAGTCAGCGGGACCTGGGTGCTTGGCCGCCCGCCCTCCATGCACCCCGGCCTGCTGGTATACATCATGGTGAACAGCGTGGCTGCCACCTTGGATGCCATCGTAGCCGCGGGCGGCGAAATCGTGCAGCCTGTCGGCGGCGACGCTCCCCAGATTACCGCCAGATTTCGTGACCCTGCGGGAAACGTGTTGGGCCTCTATCAGGAGACCTCGTCATCTCACAGTGGTTGATAATTAGAAATATGGGCTGTCCGCGAGCGCTGTGGCTGGTTCTGCTGGGTCTGCTCTGCCAAAGCCTCGTCCACGCGGCCAACTTCAAGCTCTACCTGAAGGACGGCACCTGGCAGCTCACGCGCGAGTATACGGTGGAAGGCGATCGCGTGCGCTATTACGCCGCTGAACGCGGCGAGTGGGAAGAGATCCCGCTGTCCCTGGTGGATCTGGAAAAAACGAAAGCCGAAGTGAAGCAGCGCGAGGAAACGGTGCGCGAAGAGACCCGCGCCCAGGCCGAGGAAGACAAAGCCGAGCGCGAGGCCGCCCGCGAAGTCCGGCGGGTGCCTGCGGAACCGGGAGTTTATCGCGTGGTGGGCGAGAAGCTCGAGCCGTTGAAGCAGGGCGAATCGAAGGTGGTCAACAACAAACGGCGCGCCGTGCTGCAGCGGCTGAGCCCGATTCCCATCGTCACCGGAAAAGCCACGCTGGAGCTGGACGGTCCGCATTCGACCAACGTCACGTCCGAGGCGCTTCCGGAATTTTATATCCGCTTGTCCGAGGAAGAGCGTTTCGGGATGGTCCGCCTGCACCCCCGCAACAACAATCGGGTAGTTGAAAATCTCACGATCATCCCGGTAACCAAAGATGTAGTCGAAGAACCCGAAATGGTGGAAGTCTTCCGCAAGCAGGTAGGCGAAGCGCTCTACAAAATCTGGCCGGCGAAGCCTCTGGAGGCCGGCGAATATGGCGTAGTGGAATACACGGACGGAAAGATGAACATGCAGATCTGGGACTTCACTTGCAGCCCCCGTCCGTAGCCAACGGCTGCTAAGAAACGTATCGTCGAAAAAACTCCAGGCTGTCCGCGGCGCAGCGGTCCCATCGATAGCGCTCCGCCCGGACTCTTCCGGCTTCCGCCAGCGTCGCACGAAGTGTGGGCGAGGTGAGCAGCTTCTCCAAAGCCGCGCTGATCTCGGCGGGACTACGCGGATCCACCAAGAGTGCC
>JAYTVY010000318.1:0-5210 GCA_043743755.1 Bryobacterales bacterium
GGCTCCGCCCACGGCCGCAATCCATAGCCCGGTAATGCCCAGTAGCGGCGATCTGTAGCTGAACAGGCTGGTCTGGGACAACAGCATGCCAGTAGCCAGCGCCAGGAAGCAGACCACCATGGGGAGCGCGGTGTGGCCGGCAACCACGGCCGCGGCTACCATGAGCCCGCAGCTGAGCAGCGTGAGCCATCGCCGGCTCATCGCGATCCCCAGCAGCGCTATCCCGCCTAACGCCAGACAGGCCGCGTTATTGCCCCGCATCGCCGCCGTCAGTCCGCACAGGATCACCAGAATGCCGCACAAAGCTCCTGTGATTCCGGATCCGGAAATGGATGAAAAACTCATGCGGGGATAGCCATTCTGCTATCGTCCGCGTCGGAGTGAAGCTTTAATTTCAGGGTGCTTAGCGGCGGTTACTTTCCCACCACAACTATTGAAAACGAATCCGGCAGCATCGGTCCTCGAGCTGGGCGGCCCGGAGGTCCGGGCGGCGGCGGTGCTCCCGCCGCGGCCGCCGGTGGCGGGCCATACTCCGCTGCCATCGTCAGAATGTGATTCGTCTTGGTATCCAGCGTCAGCGTCTTCGCGCCGGGCATGGTCTTGAGATCCTGTTCTACCTCGAAGCTGGTGGCACTCTTTTCCTTGACGATGGTCATGGTTCCATTGCCGTGCGAGCTGAACGCTTCCTTGGTGGCCGGATTGAACACCGCGCCATCGGAACCACCCGCGAGTGGTAGCGACGTAAGAATCTTGCCGTCGTCCGCGCTCAGAATCACCATCATGGGCTGCGGCGGCGTTGCCGGCGGGTTGCCGGATTGCCCGCACGCCGCGAACAGCACTCGATTCTTCGCGTCCAGCGCCAGCCCGTTGCAGCGGCTTCCCTTGTCTCCGAAATCATAATGCCCGGTCACCTTCATTGTTTTCGCATCGATCACCGCGACGTTTGATTTGTCCTGGATCACGACGTAAAGATGGCCCTTCTCATCGCTCACCGCCTGCTCCGGCGCGCCCCCCAGATCGATGGCGCCCAGCACCGAGCCGTCCTTGGCATCGATCACCGTCGCATCCATGGTGGGATGGCTGAACACGTAGACCCGCTGGTTGAACGGGTCCGCTAGAATGCCGTCCGGCCGGCACTTCTCGGCCACGTCAATAGTCTTAATCAATGCGAGCGTTTTGGTATCCCACATCGCCACCGGTTTGCTGCTCGCGAAACCGTGACCGGATTTCGTATCCACAGCGGCCCCATTCGCCCGCGTATCCGGAATTTCCCCCACCGGCGCCAGCGTGTCTAGATTAAAGACCGCAACTCGAGCAGCCGACGGCGTGGCCCCCTGCGTCGCCCCACGCGGAATATACAGCCGCCGACCGATGTCATCCGCGTAGATGTAATCAAAGCCGGCCAGCCCTCCCACCTTGGCGGTCTTGAGCACCTGATAAGGCCCCTGGGCAAAGCCCGCGGAGATTACTAGAAGGAACAAAGCAGCACGTGTGAGTCGCATTGGGCACCAGTATACATCTTGCTCAAAGACGCTGTTTTGAATCCGGATCTCCGGTCTACTGGGCCGCGAAACCCGGCTTGGCGATCGGCACTTCAGTTACCTTCAGCGCGTATTTCGCGGCTGCCTCCCGGTTCGAGGCATTCCCCAACAACACGAAGGTGAGGTTGGCCGATTTGTAGTTCCTGGCGGCTGCATTGGGCCAAGTGAACAAACAGGCTGGAAGAAAATAGTTGCGAACGTTTGCCAGCGGCGATACGTATTGTCATTTTAGATCCACCCTTCAGCAGGGGACCGGAGGTTCGCGCCGTGAAAGATCGGATTAAACATGTCCTGCGCCGTCTGATGCGGTCTCCGATGTTCACCATCGTCACTCTGATCACGATCGGCGTCGGCGTAGGCGCAAATACGGCGATCTTCAGTGTCATAAATGGCATATTGCTGAAGCCTCTGCCCTATCCCGGCCCGGAGCGTTTGGTGAGCGTCTGGCAAGCCTGCCCCGACCTCAGCATGCCGGAGATGAATTTAGCTCCTTCCGACTACTTCACTTTTCGCGAGGAAAACAGAACCTTCGAACAGTTTGGAATGTGGTCCGGGGACAACGTAACCGTCACCGGATTTTCAAGTCCGGAGCAAGTCCCAGGCCTTAACGTCACCCAGGGAACATTGAACGCGCTCGGCGTCCAGCCGGCGCTAGGCCGCCTCTTCACGGCATCGGACGACAGCCCCGAGAGTCCGGAGACAGTCGTCTTATCGTACGGCTACTGGCAACGCCGGTTCGGCGGCGACCGGGCAGCGCTAGGCCGGCAGATCCGCCTGGACAGCAAGTCCACGCAAATCATCGGCGTGCTGCCGCAAAGCTTTCGTTTTCTCGAAACAACGCCCGATGTGATCCAGCCGTTCCGATTCAATCGCGGCAAAACGACACTCGGCAACTTCAGCTTCCAGGGAATCGCCCGGCTCAAACCCGGTGTCACGCTGGCGCAGGCGAACGCGGATGTTGCGCGGATGATTCCCATGGTGAATACCAGATTCCCGGCGCCTCCCGGCTTCAGCGCCAAAATATTCGAAGACGTTCGCATTCTCCCGAACGTGCGCCCGTTGAAACAAGACGTCGTCGGAGATCTCGGAAAAGTGCTGTGGGTGCTGATGGGAAGCATCGGAGTGGTGCTGCTCATTGCCTGCGCGAACGTGGCCAACCTGCTGCTGGTAAGAACCGAAGGACGGCGGCAGGAACTGGCGATTCGAGCGGCTCTCGGTGCAGGCTCCAGAGAGGTCGCCCGCGAAATTCTGACGGAAAGCGTCGTGCTCGCGGTGCTCGGTGGAGCGGTTGGACTCGGTCTCGCCTATTGGGGCTTGCAACTCCTGGTGAAGATCGCGCCCGCACGCCTCCCTCGCTTGGATAACATTCACATCGATCCACTGGCGATGCTGTTTACACTGGCGATCTCGCTCTTGGCGGGGATCCTTTTTGGATTAATTCCCGCCATCAAGCATGCCTCGCCGAGTATCCTGCCCGCCCTGCGCGCCGGAGGCCGGACCCTGAGCCAGAGCAAGGAAGCGCAGCGCGTTCGAAACGCTCTCGTAGTGCTGCAAACCGCGCTGGCCGTGGTTCTGCTGATCAGCTCCGGATTGATGATCCGCACGTTCCAGACGCTAAGGCATGTGCCGCCGGGCTTCGGAGATCCAGCCAAGCTGCAGACACTGCGCGTCTACATTCCGGAGGCGCAAGTAAAAGAGCCCGAACGCGTGATCGCAATGTTTCAAGAAATTCAGCGCAAACTCTCCGCGCTCCCCGGCGTTAATTCCACCGCGTTCGCCAATTCCGTTCCCACCGACAACAACAACAGTACGGATCTGCTGTACGCCGAAGATCGCACGTATCGCGAAGGCCAGCTTCCACCGCTGCGCCGGTTCAAGTTCGTCGCGCCGGGCTATTTTGAAACGATGGGTATACCGCTGATCGCCGGTCGCGACTACACGTGGACTGATATTCATGACCGGCGGCCGGTAACGATGATCTCCGAGAACATGGCGCGAGAGCTCTGGCACGATCCGCACGGGGCTCTCGGCAAGCGAATCCGCGAGGGTATGAAAGACGAATGGCGCGAAATCATCGGCGTCACCGGCGACGTCCGCCTGGATGGCCCGGATCAGAAGGCGCCCTCCGTCGTCTACTGGCCGGTGCTCATGAAAAATTTCTGGAACCAACCGGTGCTCGTGCAGCGTGGCGCCACCTTTGTCGTCCGCAGCGACCGCGCCGGCGCCGAGAGTTTTCTGAAAGAAGCCCGTGAGGCCATCTGGGCGGTGAATCGCGAGGCGCCTTTGGCTCGCGTGCGCACTCTGGAAGAGTTGTATCGGGGATCGATGGCGCGCAGTTCCTTTGCCCTGGTGATGCTCGCCATCGCGGGCTGCATGGCCCTCCTGTTGGGAATCGTGGGCATATACGGAGTCATCTCCTATTCGGTATTGCAGCGCACGCGCGAGATTGGAATTCGCCTCGCTCTCGGCGCGCCGCGCACGGCGCTCCGGGCGATGATTGTTCGCCATGGGCTCTTCGTGGCCGGGATCGGTGTGGTGCTGGGCTTGGCCGCCGCCGCCGGACTCACGCGCTTTCTGGTGTCCCTTCTGTTTGAGATCAGCCCGGTGGATCCGCTTACCTATGCCGCCGTATCCGTCGTCTTGCTCGCAGCCGCCGCCGCCGCAAGTTACATTCCGGCGCACAGAGCATCGTCGATCAACCCTGGCGAGGCTATGCGCGCCGAGTAGTAGATGATCACTTTCCTATCGACGAAGGCTTGATGTCCCCACAATCGGCTGAGAGCCATTTGCCGGTCCTGGTCATGTGCGTGGTTTTGGTTTGACCCGCGGTCTGGAGAATGGAAGTGGTTTTCACGGTGTAGCTTTCTGGGCCAGAGAAGAGGATCTCGCTGTCGATCTCCAGATGGTTTTCAGAGCAGCTAGTGTGCGATTTCCACGAACTGTTGGTACGGCTGCTGTAGGTGGTCTTGCAATCGGGGACTGGATTTACGAACTTCGAAGCGTCGAGCATTTCGCGTGTCTGGCAGACCTTGACGGTGTTGCCGCTGGCCTCAATTCCTCGCTGCTTCATGGCGGCTTCAACTTGGGCGCGGCGTTCGGGCGGCATGTTCTTCAGCCGTTCGGACATGTCGGGACTTTTCTGCCCATTGGTTTCGCGCTCCATCTGGATCTGCCAGAGTCCGGGCTTAATAGGAGCTACTTATCCACTGGCGGAAATGGCAGCGAGAGTGAAGCCTATCATCGCCGCAAGTACCGTTTTGCTGTGACGCATTGACTATCCTTGTTCTCGATCTGGTAGATCAACCGACGCTGGCCGAGATCTCCCGATTTCATGCACTATCAAGATTATGGGTGGTTGGCGTTTGGAATTCCACCAGGCTCTTGCCTGGCAGGCTGCCCGTGGAACCGCGGGCTGACCCCTCAAACCGGCGTTCACCGTGACTCGGACGGAGCCCCCGGCTGCTGGGGAGCGGCGCCAAGGCCCCGTCCAAGTCACGTTCGGAACGACCGCCGCCCAAGCAAAATAAGGATTGCAATCGGCAGCAGTTTGGTAATCAGTGTTATACACTGAGCCTGCATTTACAAGCGACAAGAACGGACAAAACGTGACATTAGGTCTAAATCGTGTTGAATCGGCGCGCATCCGGGCGCTGCCAGGGATCGGCGTCA
>JAYTVY010000319.1:0-2355 GCA_043743755.1 Bryobacterales bacterium
GCGTTTACGCGCAGGATCGCCAGACGCGCATCAATCTCGGCATTCGCCGGCGTCTTGCGCCTCTCCTGGGGAATGACCGCCGCAAGATCGAGCTGATGAATGCGCTGCTGTTTTCGCTCCTCGGAACGCCGGTGATTTATTACGGCGACGAGATCGGCATGGGAGACAATGTCTATCTGGGTGACCGCAACGGCGTGCGCACCCCGATGCAATGGAGCGCGGACCGCAACGGCGGCTTCTCGCGCGCTAATCCGCAAAAGCTGTATCTCCCCATCACCATAGATCCCGAGTATCACTACGAATCCATCAACGTGGAGTCGCAGCAGAAGAATTCCAGCTCTCTGCTCTGGTGGATGAAGCACTTGATAGAACAGCGCAAACGGTCGCAGGCCTTTGGGCGCGGCACCGTCGAGTTTCTCTATCCCGACAACCGCCGCGTCCTGGCGTTTTACCGTCGGTACCAGGGCGAAAATATCCTGGTGGTAGCCAACCTGTCGCGATTTCCGCAGTTCGCCGCCCTCGACCTCTCCGAGTTCAAAGGACGCAGGCTGGTGGAGATGTTCGGGCGCTCGGAATTTCCTCCCATCGGCGATCAGCCTTATGTAATCACCCTGGGAGCGCACGATTTTTACTGGTTCTCGCTGGAAACCAAGCCGGCAAAGCCCGAACCGGCGCCGGTGTCGGGCCCGGAGTACGCGGCCGTGGTGGATGTGGAGAGCTGGGACAAGATTTTCGAAGGCCGCACCATGACGGCGCTGACCCGCTTGATGCCCGCATTCCTCAATACCCGGCGCTGGTTCTTGGGCAAAGACCGGCCGCTGCGAGATGTCAGTGTCCTGGATGTGGTGCCGATTCCGGAGACCGATTCGTTCATTCTCCTGGTCCAGATTGACTACGGTGGCGGCGATCCTGAAATTTACGTGCTTACCGCGGCGGTAGCCACCGGAGCCGCCATCCAGCAAGTCCGGGAAAAGCTGAGCGATTCATTGATGGTTCGCCTGCGCAAGCCCGACGGCGAAGAGGGCGTCCTCTACGGCGCGCTTTGGGACAAAGCCTTTTGCGATGCGCTCCTCAATGCGATGGCCAAGCGGCGCCGTTTTCGCTCCCCAGCCGGGGAACTGGCGGCGGCCCACACTCGCGCTTTCCGCGACATCTGGGGTCCGGACCGGCCTAAGCTGAATCCTTCGGTGCTGCGAGCCGATCAAAGCCACAGCACCATCATGTTCGGCGAGCGTTTCGTCTTGAAGCTGTTGCGGCGCGTCGAGCCCGGTATCAATCCCGAAGTGGAGATGCTCGACTTCCTCACGCGCGCCAAATTCCCGCACGCGCCCCGCCTGGCGGGCACTCTGGAATACCGGCCGGCCGCGAGCGAAGCGCTGAGCATCGGCGTGATGCAAGGCTTTGTGCGCAACCAGGGCACCGCGTGGCAGTACACGCTGGATTCTCTCGGTAGATATTTCGAAACCGCGCTGGCCGGTGGAGATCCGCTGAAAGCGCTGGCCGGACCAGTCAGGCATCCTCTGGATCTGCGCCGGGAAGCGATTCCGTCCGCGATGCAAGAGCTGATCGGCGAGTATTCCGAATCGGCACGCCTGCTGGGCCACCGTACGGCCCAGCTTCACATGGCGCTCGAAAACGGCGCCGGTCTGCCCGAGTTCGTCCCCGAGCCCTTTACCGATCACTATCGCCTGGGCCTGTTCCATCGCATCACGGGCCTCGCCACACGCATGCTCGAACTGCTGCGCCAGCGCCTGCCTTCTCTTCCCCGCGATGTGCAAGTGGAAGCCAGCCGCGTGCTAGGACTGAAAAATGAACTGCGCGATCACCTTCGCCCGTTGCGCGACCGGCGGCTTTCCGCTCTCCGCATCCGCTGCCACGGGGACTTGCACCTGGACCGCATTCTGCATACCGGCAAGGATTTCGTATTCATCGATTTCGAAGGCGAGCTTGCGCGTCCCTTGAGTGAGCGCCGCATCAAGCGCTCGCCGCTGCAGGACGTCGCCAGCATGCTCAGCTCGTTCCGCTATGCCGCCTACGCCGTATTGTTCGGACGTGTCGCCGGAGTGATTGCCACCGGGTCCATTGAAGCCTGGGCGGGCCACTGGCACGCCTGGATCAGCGCGCGCTTTCTGAAAGGCTACTTGGATGTCGCCGACCAGGGCCTGTTCTTGCCCGCCCCCGAAGACGACCTCCGCTTGCTCCTGGACACCTTCCTCCTGGAAGAAACCATCGACGAAGTAACTCACGACATCGTCGATCGCCCCGAATGGGCCCGCATCCCCCTCCACGGCATCGTCAAACTCCTCACGTAGGGCGGACCCCCAGGTCCGCAGCCGGCCCCCCGGCCGGCTCCCC
>JAYTVY010000320.1:0-7609 GCA_043743755.1 Bryobacterales bacterium
GACCCTTTGTCCGTGAATTTGATCGCATTGGATATGAGGTTGATAAGGACCCGGCCTAGCCGCTCGGGATCGCCGTTCAGCCTCGGTGGGACGGCGGGCGAAGTTTTGAACGATAACGCCAGTCCTTTGGCCTGGGCGCGCGACAACATGATTTCCACTGTCTTTTCCAGAAGCGCGCCAAGATCGAAATCAATCGACTCCAATTCGAAACGCCCGGACTCCACCTTGGAAAGATCCAGGATGTCGTTGATCACGCCCAGCAGCTGGGTCCCACTTCTCTGAAAGATAGCGACGTAGTCGCGCTGAACAGGGTCGAGAGGAGTCTCGGAGAGCAGGTCCGCCATGCCCAGGATCGCGTTCATGGGAGTGCGAATCTCATGACTCATGGTGGCCAGGAACTCACTCTTGGCCCGGCTCGCGGACTCGGCGGCGTGCCGGGCGCGTTCCAAGTCTTCCTTGGCCCGCTGGCGCAGAATTACCTGCCCCAGTTGAGAGCCGACGTGCGCCATCAACTTCAGGAATTCCGGGGTGGGCTCAGTCGCTTCGAGCGCAAAAAACTCCAGAACTCCGATGACTTTGTTTCCCACCAATATCGGAAATCCAAATGCGGATCGGAGTCCGCTGGGCCCGGTCTCGCTGGCCCGCCAGCAGCCCGCCACCTGGGCCAGATCGGCGATCCATTCCGGGGCTCCCGATTCCAGAACCCGGCCCGGCAGTCCTTCGCCCCTGGCGAACCGGGTGCGCTCGGTGGCTTTCTGGAAACCCGCATACTGTTCCTTTCCTTCAACGTGCCACAGACCCGCCGAAATCAACTGGTTCGCCGATTCGTCCGCCACCAGCACGTGGCCCACGGGCCACTGCGTGAAGCCGCAGATCCGCTCGAGACAGATCTGGGCGGCGCGCTCCAGGGTGGAGGACTCGTTGGCGGCTACAGTCACGGCTTGCAGCAACTGCACCAGCGTTTTCTCGTCCTTTAGAGCTTCCTCCGCGTGCCGGCGTTCGGTAAGATCGCGCACGAATGCATTGAAGCTGTAAGTCCCGCCGGATTGAACCGGCCAAATAGTCAGTTCCACCGGGAACGGGCGGCCGTTTTTGTGCAAGGCTTCCAGCTCGATCCGCTGGTTGGATGCAAGCCCTGTGCAGCGGGCCCAAAACCGTTCCGCGCCACCGCGCTGGTCTTGCCTGTGCTCCACCGGAATGATGGTCTCGGACATGCCGCGGCCCACCACTTCGGTAGCGGACCATCCGAAAGTAAGCTCAGCCTGCCGATTCCAGGCCGTAATGGTCCCATCGGCATCCGTTCCAATGAAAGCGTCGTTAGCCGTTTCGATGATCAGACGGTGGTGCTCGCTGGACTCCCGCAGCGCCTCTTCCACGTTCTTCAGACCCGTAATATCGCGGGAAACACCGGCAATTCCAGTAACCACTCCACTTTTGTCAAAGATCGGGACTCTACTGGTGGACATCCAACACACCTGCCCAGTGGCCTTCTTGAGTTTCTCCACTTGGTCCAGCAGCGGACGGCCCGATCGCACGATCTCCTGTTCGTCCTCGTACGACTTGTGGGCGTATTCAGATTCGACATAGTCCGAGTCTTTCTTGCCCACGCACTCTCCCGGATCCTCGGCCCCCAGAGCCCGCGCCTGCTCCCGGTTGACGCAGGTAAACCGGGAGTCGGAGTCCTTAAAGTAAATGAGATCGGGAATGCTTTCCATGAGAACGTTGAGCCGTTCGCGCTCGCGTTCAATGGTCTTTATTAATCTGAATTGGCCCATGGCAGCGCCAATGGTCGCCTTGAGCCCCAGCGGTTCCCAAGGTTTTGCGACACAAGCGAACACGTGTCCAAGGTTTACCGCCTCCGTCAGCGCGTCCATGTCGGCGGATCCCGAGATCATCACGCGCGTAGCCTGCGAAAGTTCTTTCACCTTTTGAAGAAACTCTTGTCCGCTCAGCCCTGGCGCGCGCTCATCGGTGAGAATAACAGCTACGTCCCGCTCTTTCACCATCCGCATGGCGGTCTCCGCATCGGTGGTGGTCAAAACTTCATAATCATCCTTGAACAGTTCCTCGATCGAGTTGAGGACCTCCGGGTCATCGCCCAGTAGCAGCAGTCTCTCTTTGATCATGAAGCTCTCCGTGATTCCAAATCCAGCGGAATCTTGACCGTGAATTCATGCCAAGCCTCAGCCGAACCCCCGCTTAGTTGCAAGCGAAGCCGGCCCGGTCCGTCAAAGTCCTGCCGCCAGGCGATCGAGCCGCGTCCGCGCCGCAGCCTGAACCTTCCTGGGCGGTGTCCACACTAATACACATCGGGAGTTTCGTGAAGATCTACCCTCGGGAAATATCCGTAGCCCCAGACTGCCGAGGGGTAGAAGTCTATATCGGCCTGTCCGCTTCTCACCTTCGTTCATGAATTCCCGATTCAGACCGAAGAGCATTACAGGCAGCTCGCTTTGCCCGGAGAGGTCACGACACAATTGTTGAAAAAGGCGATTACAGTTCTGCTGATCGAGGACACCACCGAGTACGCCGAACTAGTGCAGCGCTGGCTGGCAGCGAAGGGCGACATTACATTCGTCTTGAACTGGACCGATTCGTTGAAGGCCGGAGTGGACCGGTTGTCACGCGGTGGCGTGGACGTGATCCTGCTCGATCTCGGATTGCCCGACAGCCAGGGTCTGGGTACCTTCTTCACGGCCAGGACGCACGCCGGTGGGGTACCCATCATTCTGCTGAGCGGAAGCGACACGGAATCGCTGGCGCTCGAAATGGTGCGGGAAGGCGCGCAGGATTACATCGTCAAGAGTTCCTGCACCGCGGAAGCGCTGGCCCGGGCCATACAATATGCGGTTTTGAGATCCGGCAGCCAGGCCTCCAAGACCGCCGGAGACGGCTCCTTGATCGGGGTAATCGGCGCCGCGGGCGGAGTGGGCGCCAGCACGGTAGCCTGCAGTCTGGCCATGGAGTTACACAGTCAGACCAGCCAGACGGCATTGCTGGCGGATCTGGACATCAACGCCGGCCTCGTAACCTTCTTGATGAACACCAAGTCGGAATACACCATAATGGATGCCGCCGCGAATGTGAGCCGTCTGGACATTTCATTTTGGGAGGGGATGGTGGCGCGGGATCCCGATGGCTTGCAGATTGTCGGCTCGCCCGCATTAATGGGCAGGGGCGAACCGGATGCCGAGAAACTGCGGGATGTACTTACCATCGTGCGGGGATACTATCGCTGGATCGTGGTGGATCTGGGGCGGCTGAGCCCGCTTTCCTTCAGCGTGATGGATCGGGTAAATGATTTGTTTCTGGTGACTACCACGGGCCTCTCGGCGCTCTACGAGGCTCGCCGCACGATCACGGCGCTGGTCAACTCGGGCATGGAAATCGATCGTCTCAAGCTATTGATCAACAAAGACCGGGATCAAGCTTTCAACGCGGGCGAACTCAGCCGCATGCTGGGAGTGCAGGCCTACGCCCGCATTCCCGAGGCCGCCAGGGAACTAGACGAAACCTGCGCGGCCGGAAAATTTCTGCCCAGGACCGGAAATTTCCGCGAACACATGGCCAGCCTCGCGCGCCGCGTGGCGGGCCTTCCCGAGTCCAAACCCAAGAGCAAAGTGGCGAAATTTCTCTCCTTTGGAACGAAACCTCGAGCCGCGGATACGGACTCTTCCGTGGGCGTCCCCAACGGCGGCTTGCGCATATGAAACGGAGACGGTTACGACGGAAAAGCAATCATTAATCCTGCTGGTGCAGGGCGACCCGGGCGGGGCCGCGGAGATTCGCAAAACGCTGGAACACAGCATGACCGGACACTTCCGCATGCAGTGTATCGAGGGGCTGTCCACCGCGGTGGCGCGCGTAGGCGGCGGCGGCGTGGACCTGGTTCTGCTGGACCTCGCCTTGTGCCCCGGCCGGCAAACCGGACAGCCCGATAGCTTCCTGGCGCTGCACCGCGAGGCGCCGCACATTCCCATCGTGGTGCTGTGCGAGGCCCAGGACGAGGGTCTGGCACTGAAGTCCATGCGCGCCGGCGCGGCCGATTACATCATCAAGGAGCGCTGGGCCGCCAGCCTCGGCTCCGTCGCCATGGCCGCCATCAAGCTGCGCCCTCCTCTTGGCGAACCCAACGGCGCCCAGGCCCAGCCTCCCGATAACCGGTCTCGAGTCATCGCATTTCTGGGCGCCAAGGGCGGGACCGGCGCCACCACTGTCGCTCTCAACGTGGCTGCGGTTCTGGCCGCCGAACGCAGCGTGATCCTGGTGGAGATGCGGCCCGCTTTTGGAACCCTGGCGCAGTTCTTCGGCGTCAGCCTGCTCGGCCGCAGCCTGGCGCGATTGCTCGAACACGAGCCGGAAGCAATCAACCCCACCCAAATCCAAGCCTGCCTGTGGCCGTACAAGAGTATTCCCGGCTTGAATGTGCTGTTCGCCCCGACTGGCCCCGGGCATGATCGAATACCGCCCGCGCACGCTGCCGCCCTCATCACGGCTCTGGCCGGAATGGCGGACGTGGTGATTGCCGACCTGCCCGCGTGTCTCTCGGAATCGAATCGAGCCGTGATCGAGCGCTCCGGCCTCCTCACCCTGGTTATCGAACGCGATCCTTTATGCGTTCAATCCGCCAAATTAATGGCTCGCGAGATTGAATCCTGGGAGAAGGGTCCCCGAATTTCTGCCGTGATCGTCAACCGCGCCAGCGTGGTGACGCCGATGCCCCTTCCCGATATCGATTTGCAAGTCGGCATCCCGTCGCTCGGCATGATCCTACCCGAACCGGATCTGTGCCTGAGATCTCAAACCGCGCACACCCCGCTGGTCGCCGTGCAGCCGGACAGCTTGATTGCGGGCAGCCTCATCGCCCTCAGCCAAACTTTAGGAGCAATCTCCACCGCAGCCGATCGACTGGGCCTGCACCTTCACGCTTAACCTTCCCTTGAATCGAAACAGCGGAGAAAATTATTGGGCCGCGCCAAACGAACTCCCCTGAGCGACCATCCCCTACTCCCACGCCCCCAATAGCTTTCGCGTCACCACCATCTCACCCAGGTGATACGCATTGTGATCCGCCACCAGCAGCGCTTCCCTCAACACCGTTTGGCCGTCCCCGTGAGCGATCTTCGCAAACAAGTCCGTGGCTCCGACCAGCTTACACATCGCATCCAGGTCGGCTTTGAAACGCCGAACGCTCTGCTCCCACGCGCCGCGGGGAGGCGCCGCCGTCCGCGGCCAATACCCCTCCGGAAATTCCGGCGACACGTGCTTTGGATTCCGCGTGAACTCTAGAATGTCCCACTGCGCCAGTCGCATGTGCTCCAGAAGTTCCCATGGCGAATGCGCGGCTCGCTTGGGCCGCTTGCCGCGCAGAGCCGCGGGCAGGCCCTTGATCGCCGCGTCGAAGCCGGCATGCGCCCCGCCCTCCTTCAGCAGATATTGCACATGCTCGCGCAGAAGCTGGACATTGCTCATGGTTTTGGTACTCAAACAATCTATGCTACTAACTGAACGAAGCGTCCGCCCGCGGTGTCTTGTTTACAGGAGCATCACTCAATGAAACGAATATGGATGGTTTTGACCCTTGCCGGCGTCCCTTTCCTCTCACGGGCACAGGACGCCCAGACGCCGCCCGCGCCGGCCATCGTGGCCGGATTTCTGGGCTTCTCAGACTCCCAGGGAGCCAAATTCGGGCAGCTTCTCGGAAGCCTCCAGGCCGCCGCCGGCGCGCTGGAACAGCAGGTCGCTCCCCGGCAAAAGGCGCTTGAGGCTATGCTTAACGCCGACCAGCCCGATCCCGCGGCAGTGGGTCGGCTAATCCTCGAAATTCGCGCCATCCAGAAACAACTAGGCCAGGCGCTCCAGTCGTATCACGAGAATTTCCTGGCGCTGCTGACTCCCGATCAAAAGGACAAGACTCAGGCTGTCGTGGGAGCCGCGCAGTTGCTTCCCGCCGTGAAAGCCTTCGCCGAGGTACGCTTGCTTGATCCGCCGCGGTAGATCACAATACGACGATGCCGGGCGCGAACGACGAGCTGGCTCGGTTCGAGGGATTGCTGCGTGAAACCCACCGCATCGTATACCGGGTTGCTTACGCCGTGCTGACCAACACCGCGGACGCCGAAGAAGTGGCGCAGGACGCTTTCCTCCGCGCTTACCGGAACCTGTCGAGCCTGCGCGATCCCGCGAAGTTTCGCGCCTGGGTGGCGCGCGCAAGCTGGCGTCTGGCCCTGAACCGGCGGCGCGGCCAGTCGCGCGCCGCTCACCGCGACACGGCCTGGCTAACCGCCCGCCCCGCGATGAGCGATCCTGAATCGGAAGCCGCCGGCCGCGAGTTCGAAAGCCGACTGCAGTCCAACATCGCGCAACTGCCGGACAAGCTTCGTTCCGTAATTCTGCTCAGTGCGGTGGAAGAATTGGACACGGCCTCCATCGCCGCGATTTTGAAAATTCCCGAAGGCACGGTGCGCTCGCGCTTGCATCTGGGGCGCCGTCAGCTCATGAAATTGCTATGGCCATGATTGCTTGTCACGAATGGAAGGACGCGCTGATTGATCGTGCCCTCGGCCAGTCCTCCGACGAGGCGCTCGACGCGCACCTTGCCGCCTGCCCCGCGTGCGCGGAGGCTCTGCGGGTGTGGCGTGAACGGGCGGCGCAACTGGATCCAGCCATCCATCGGCTCACCGCCGGCCAGCCCGGACCTTATGGTCCCGAACGAATTCTGTCTCACCTCGCCCAGCCCTCGCGAAAACCCTTCCATGGACGCCTGGCCTGGGCGCTGCCGCTGATTATCCTGCTGGCGCTGGCAGTTTACCGGCTGGCCCCCAAACCATCGCGCGATCCACTCCCGTTAACAGCGCTGTCCACGTGGCGTTCACCCACCGAGTCCCTGCTGCGTTCACCGGCCGATCCGCTTCTCAAGGCGGTGCCTCACTTCGGCGAAGGCTTTTACCCAATGAAATCTCAAGGAGTCAAGCATGCGCAGTAAATGGTTCGCCCTGATTTTCTTCTCAGCCGTTCTCACCGCTCAGGATCCCGTTGGGGACAATCTATTTCCCCCTGAACTGGTGATGGCTCATCAATCCGCCATCGGCCTGGATGAAACTCAAAAGACCTACATTCGCGCCGAACTCTTGAAGGCGCAAACCAGATTCACCGAGCTCCAATGGCAGCTGCAGGACTCCATGGAAGCCCTGGCAGCGCTCCTGAAACAAACGCCCGCCGACGAGACCCGCGTCATCGCGCAACTCGACAAAGTCCTCACGTCCGAGCGCGAAATCAAGCGCACGCAGATCACCCTGATGTTGCGCATTAAGAACAAACTGACCCCCGACCAGCAATCGCGCCTGCAGAAATTGCGCGCCGAACAAAAGTAGGCGGCATCCACCTACATGCGCGGCAGCCACAACCGCGCAGTAGCTCCAAGGATTCCAACCCCCATCGCGATAGTCAACATCACGAGGCCCGCCGCGACGGCGAACTTGCCGGATACTCCCGCCCGGTCCTGCGCGCGCAAATAAATTTCAAGCACCGCCAGCGGCAATAGATACTGGGCGAACGACAGATAATCGAGAATCGGACCCTGAAACATCACCGGATCGAAACCGCCCGG
>JAYTVY010000321.1:0-3794 GCA_043743755.1 Bryobacterales bacterium
CAACAACGGCGACGGCACCTTCACGGACATCGGCGAAAAGGCGGGCATTCCAAAATCGATGACGGGCTACGGCATGACCGTGCTCGCCGCCGACTTCGACAACGACGGCTGGCCCGATATCTACGTCGCCTGCGATTCCACGGCCAGCCTGCTTCTGCTCAACAACCACGACGGCACGTTTCGTGAAGAGGGCGTCCTGCGCGGCGCCGGCCTCAATGAGGACGGCATGGAGCAGGCCGGCATGGGCGTCGCCGTGGGCGATTTCGAGCTCACCGGCAACCTCGGAATTTTCAAAACGCACTTCGCCGACGACACCAATATTCTTTACCGCAATGACGGCAAGGGCCTCTTCGAGGACGTCACCGCGCGCGCCGGCCTGGGCGTCGAGACGCGCTACATCGGATGGGGCGCCGGCATCGTCGACCTGGATAATGACGGCAATCCCGATCTGTTCTACGTTACCGGCATGGTCTATCCCGAGATCGAAAAGAAACTCCCGATGTATCCGTACAAAACGCCGCGGATCGTGTTCCGCAATCTGGGCGGCGGCCGCTTCGAAGAGCTGATCGAGGAGGCCGGCCCCGGAGTCGCCGCCGTGCACTCCAGCCGCGGCTGCGCGTTCGGCGATTTCGATAATGACGGCGACATCGACATTCTCATCGTCAATATGAATGAGCCGCCGTCGCTGCTGCGCAATGATGTCACCGGCGACAACCACTGGCTGAAGGTGAAGCTAACCGGCACCAGGTCAAATCGCAGCGCCATCGGCGCCCGAGTCACCGCGCGTTACGGCGGCAAAGTTCAAACCCAGGAAGTCTTGAGCCAGTCCAGCTTCTATTCCGCCAGCGACCCGCGCTTGCACTTCGGCCTCGGCCCCGCCCGCACCGCATCCCTAGAAATCCGCTGGCCCTCAGGCCTAAACCAAAAATTCCCCCTAGTAACCGCCAATCACCTATTAAAAATCACCGAACCGCAGCCGTAGGGCGGACCCCCAGGTCCCGCTCCTCAATGCCCTTCCGCCTCTAAAAACCGCTCCACCTCAATCGCAGCCATACACCCCGCCCCCGCGGCCGTCACCGCCTGCCGGTACACCCGATCCTGCACATCCCCCGCATGAAAAACGCCCGCGATATTCGTCCGCGCGCCCCCATGCGAGATCAAGTAGCCGTCCGGATCCAGATCCAGCTGCCCTTTAAAAGCAGTCGTGTTCGGAATATGACCGATCGCGACGAAAAAGCCGTCCACGTCGCGCTCCCACACTTCATTGGTCTTCAGATTCTGCAATTTCACGCCGGTGACCATCTGCTTGTTCGCATCGAATACATCCAGCACCACCGTATTCGTCAGAAACTGGATCTTCGGATTCGCCCGCGCGCGATCCAGCATGATCTTCGAGGCGCGGAAATTCTCGCGCCGGTGTACAATCGCGATCTCGCGCCCGAACCGCGTCAGGAAATTGGCTTCTTCCATCGCCGTATCGCCGCCGCCGATCACCATGATCTTCTTGTCGCGATAGAAGAACCCGTCGCAGGTGGCGCAGGAGCTCACGCCGTGTCCGATCAGCTTCTGTTCGTTCGGCAGGTTGAGCCAGCGCGCCGAGGCGCCGGACGCCACAATCAACGTGCGCGTCTCAATCCAGTCGTGGTCGATTTTCAGCCGGAACGGCCGCTTCGAAAGGTCGGCTTCCACCACCGAGCCATGCACATACTCGGCGCCGAAGTGTTGGGCCTGCTTCCGCATGTTTTCCACCAGCGCCGGACCGTCCACGCCCTCCGGAAAGCCCGGATAGTTTTCCACCGTCGACGTAATCGAGAGTTGCCCGCCGGGCTCGTGCCCGCCAATCACCAGCGGCTTCAGATTCGCCCGCGCCGTGTAGATGGCGGCCGTGTTTCCGGCACACCCCGAGCCAATAACAATAACGTCACGCATCGTATTTTTTTCATCCTATCAGAGCCGCGCCCGTAAGGAAGCGTAACGATCCCCTACGGCTCCACGAAAATATTCGCCAGATCCGTAAACGCCTCGTTCGTCTGAATCGCAATCGGAATGTTCCCCGTCGTCACCCCAATCGGAATCACCGCATTTATCTGATACAGCCCCGCCAGCGTTGGCGCCAGCCCCTGGTAGGTGATCACCGCCGGCGTCCGCGCGTCCCCCACGTACACCGCGATCGGACCCGTAACCCTGCTCAGCGGATTCACCGGACCCGCCGCGCCATCGGCTACGCCCGGCGATACCGCACCCAGCCCGGTGAGAAAAATCTGCACCGTCTCCCCCGGATGTGCCGGATTGTCCTGGCCCACCAGCGTGAAATCGGCATGCAGCACGGCGGATTGCCCCAGCCCGTTCTGCGGAATCGTAAAAATCCCCGGTGACGACGCAGCCAGTGGTACCTCCACCGCGTTCGAGGTCGCGCTTCCGTTCTTCACCACAATCGTCGCGGTGCTCCCCGTAGTGGCGTAAGGAATCAATGCGCTGATCTGCCCCGAACTCACGAAATACAGCGGCGCGGCGACATTGTTCACCAGCACCTGCACCCCGCCCAGTGCCGTCGCAAACGGCAGCTTCGTCGCCACCGCCGTCTGTCCAGCCAGGTTCGTTCCAAACATCGTTACGAACCCTCCCGGCGATACCGGATTCCCCACCGGCGCGAACGTAGCCGCGTTGAAAATACCCTGCGGGTTGAGAAACACGCCCGATCCCGACAACGCCGGCGCGCGCACGCCAAAAGTAATCTCGTAGTTAAGACTGTCGCCAAACGACACGCCGCTCGATATGTACAACTGGCTGTTGGATGAAACCGCGATGCTGTTGAAGCCCGCATAACCCGAGCCATCGGCGGTAAGGTTGTACAAATTCAGCGCCGTCACGTCGACAGCTCCCGCGCTCGCCCGGTTGCGCCGCGACGCCACCAGGTTCCCTTTCCCGTCCGAGCTCACGCTGCCCGCATAATCGGAGAAAGTCTGCGATCCCGTCTGGGTGCCGGTCTGCACGTCCGCCGTGAAGTAATTCCCCTTCAGCGCCGCGGCATTCAAACCAGCGCCCGCGCGAATCCCAATCAAGATACCGTGCGCCCCAGCCGCCGCCCCGCCCGCGATGAAGAAGCTCCCGTCCTGTGCCAGGTACATCGTCTTGACGCCGCTCAGCAGCGCCCCGCTCGCCGCAATCGGGAAATTGAGCGTCCCCGTTCCGTCGGACGCAACCGTGTAACTCGCCGAGGGCACCGTCTGCTGCTTCAGCGCGCTGGTTAGATCCATGGCCTGCCCAATCACCAGAACGTCGCCAAGAGATCCGCTGCCGTTGGACGAGACCTTAAAGAACGTCTCATGTGTCGCCGCCTGGCTTCCGTTCAAAAACTCCAGCGACGCGATCCAATACGGCCCCGCCAGCGTCGACGTAGCCAGCGCTCCCGTGGGAACCGGCAGCGCCGTGAAAATGCTGAATACATTGTTGCCCGCCTCTGTGTCGGACCCGATCAGCGCCCCCGTCCCCAGCCGCCCGTTGATCGTCGCCCCCGCGCGGATGGGATCGCCGAGAGTCACCAGCCCGCTGGCTTTCACCGAATAGACGCCGTTCCCATTGGCCGCCGCCGGCCCCGCCTGCCCCACCAACTGCTGCCCCTGCCACGAAAACCCGCCGTTCCCGTCAAACGTCATCGACCCAAACAGACTCCGCGTCTCCCCCGAATCCGCCGCCACCTGCACCTCTCGAAAATAAAACCTCCCATTAAGAGACTTGTTATCAGGAACTTGAGCCCCCAAACAAAGTCCCGCCAGACAGACAAAAATAAGGTG
>JAYTVY010000322.1:0-2949 GCA_043743755.1 Bryobacterales bacterium
CCGCCGGAGCCAGTATAAATGCAGCCGGATCCGCGGCACTGACGCCGTACAGCAAGCTGGCCATCGCCCGCGTCGCCAACCAGGCGCCAGCCAACCCCAGCGCCACTCCGGGACCCACGATGCGCGCTCCAAACCAGAAGATCATCCCCAGTACATCGCGGCTGCGGGCGCCCAGGGCCATGCGGATGCCGATCTCTCTTCGACGCAGCTCCACCACGTAGGCCATCACGCCGTACAGTCCAACCGCCGCGAGCGTCAACGCGAGTCCGGCGAAAAGTCCCAGCAGCGTCGTCTGAAAGCGCACCGGCGCCAGCAGGTCCGAGATCAGATCCTCCATTACCGCCATGTGTGTAATCGGCTGATCCGGATCCAGGCCGCGCAGTTCGCCCCGCACGGCGTTGACGATCAGCCTGGGATCGCCCGCGCAACGCACCGCATACAGCATGTAGCGTGCGCCACTCTGGCTCATGGGCTGGTACGATTCCGTCCACGGGTTGTGGTTCAAGCCTGCGCGGCGGCTGTCGCCCACCACGCCCACAATAGTGATCCAGACCGGCTTCGCCGCGCCGTTCCCATAGTAGAAGCGCTTGCCGATCGCGCTCTGGTTCGGCCAGTAGCGTTTGGCCATGGTTTCGTTGATCAGCACAACCGGCGGCGAGCTGGGTCCATCGGACCGGTCGAAGAAACGGCCGGCTTTCAGCGGAATGCCGAGTGTGCGGAACAGGTCCGGACTCACCGGATCGAGGGTTACCGGGCTCTGGACATACGCGGTTTCCGCGGGCCGGCCATCGATGGTCAGTCCGCCGGCCGCGCTCGGCAGCTCACCGTAAAACAAAGTCTCGATGCCGCCGGCCGCGGATACACCGGGGATGCGCCGCATGCGCTCCTCGAGCTGGTCGAAGAATGCCGCCTGGCGCGGTGCGGTGTTGTATTTCGCGCGCGGCAGGCCGATCTGGAACGTGAGCAGGCGATCCGGACGGAAGCCCAGCTCCACGGATGCCAAGCGGACAAAGCTGCGAATCAGCAGCCCCGCGCCGGCGAGCAGTATGATGGCCAGCGCCATTTGAGCTGAGACCAGCAGCCGGCGCAGGCGCTGGCCGCCGCGACCCTCGGATGCGCCGTGTTGTCGAAACGCGTCCGATCCGCCGCGAGTGGCAAACAGGGCCGGCGCGAGCCCGCTGGCGATTCCGGCTGCCAGCGCGATTCCAAACGTGAACACCACCGCGGCCCAATCCATATGCGTCTGCTGCAACTCGGGCAAGCTAGCCGGCGCCATTCGCACCAGCAGCCGCGTACCCCAAATTGCCAAAAGAACGCCGGCTGCGCCTCCCGCCAGAAATAGCCCGGTTGTCTCGGTGAGCAATTGAACCAGAATGCGTCCGGCGCCTGCCCCGAGAGCGGTGCGAATGGATATCTCCCGCTCGCGCGCCGCCGCGCGCGCCAGCAGCATACTCGCGAGATTGGCGCAGGCGATCAAGAGGACGCATCCCACGGCGGCCCACATCACCCACAAGGCGGCGCGTACTTTCTGGGTAAGATTGTCGCGCAACGGGACTACCGCCACGCCGTCGCGCTTGTCGGTGTCTGGGAACTGCTCCCCGGCGCGCTTGTTCAGAGCATTCAGTTCCGCATGCGCCTGCTCCAACGCAACTCCGGGCCGCAATCGCGCTAGCATCCAGAAGCCGATGGAGCCGCGCTGCCTGCGCTGCTCGGGCGGTAGCGCCAGCGGAACCCACAGCTCGCTGTGTTCCGCGGGGAAGGCAAATTCGGGCGGCATCACGCCGATCACGGTGTAGGGTTTGGTGCTGAGACTTACGGATTTGCCAAGGATGGCGGGATCGGCGCCGAATCGGCGCAGCCACAGCCCGTATCCAAGCACTACTTGTTGGTCCTTTCCCGGCTGGTCCTCACCCTCGACGAATCCGCGGCCTAATCGGGGATGCACTCCCATCAGCGTGAAAAAACTGGCGCTCACCCGAGCTCCTTTAAGCTGTTCCGGCTCGCCGGTCCCGGTCAGGATCAGGTTCGCGTTAGAATACGCCGCTACATCGCTCAGCAGTTTGGCGTCCCGGCGAGTGTCCTCAAAGCGCGGATAAGAATAGATGTCGCGAGGGAAACCGTGCGATGGGTCCTCCAGCCACAGCGTCACCAGGCGATCCGCGTCCGCGTAGGGTAAGCGGTTGAGCAGAATGCTCTTCACCGCGCTGAAAATCGCGCTGTTGGCGCCGATTCCAAGCGCCAGCGTGAGAATCGCGATGAGCGTGAACCCCGGACTCTTGACCAGCATCCGGGCGCCGTAGCGAAGGTCCTGTCCCAGTTGAGCGTAAAACATATGTGTGCCTGATTTCCGAGCCGCGACCACAGGGCGCGGTCCCCCCGTTAGACGAACTCCGTCTCCTAACGATAGCCAGTCTTTCCGCCGATAGCCGTTAGGTGCTTCCCGCACGCAAATACCCGATCCATATCCCCACGCTAGACGGCTGGCGCGCTATCGCCATCTCCATGGTTATGCTGCACCACGCAGCGCGGGGCCTCTACGCCCGCGACGCCGACTACTGGAACCAAAGCTGGACGCTGTTCGGCGCCTTCGGCGTGGATGTTTTCTTCGGAATAAGCGGGCTCCTGATCACACGCCTGCTGATCGAAGAGGCGCGGCAAACCGGCGCCGTCAATCTGCGCGCCTTCTACATCCGGAGGTCATTCCGAATTCTGCCGCCCTGCCTGGTGTTTCTGGCCGCGGTTAGCCTCGCCGGTCTGATTCAATCCAGAGTGGAACTGGCAGCCTGTCTGCTCTTCTTTCGCAATTACATTCCGGCTAGCTCCGGGGCGATTTATACGGCGCACTTGTGGTCGTTGGCGGTGGAGGAGCACTTCTACCTGATCTGGCCGGGCCTCCTGCTGCTCAGCGGAGTGAAGCGCGCCCGCGCGGTTGCGATGTGGCTGGCCATT
>JAYTVY010000323.1:0-10074 GCA_043743755.1 Bryobacterales bacterium
TCTACATGGCCGGCACCGCGGCCATGCTGGCGCTCCTGGTTCCCGCTAAGATCAGCCCCCTTACAGGACTCGCCGAAGCCGGCCACGCCGCGGCTATCCGCCTGGGCTTGCCCTGGATCACCGGCTGTTTCGCGCTGCTGGTCACTGTGGGAATATTCGGGCAGGTGAGCACCTACATCGCCGGAAACACCCGGCTCCCGTTCGCCATCGGGCTGGATAACTATTTGCCGGAAGCCTTTGGCCGCCTGCACCCGCGCTGGAGAACGCCGCATGTCTCCATCCTCACGCAGGGAGTGCTGTCGAGCTTGTTGTTGATCGCCATGCAACTTGGCGAGACGCTGCGCGCGGCGTATCAGATCCTGGTGGACATGACCGTAATCGTCAGCTTTGTCCCCTTCGTCTACATATTCGCATCCGGTCTGCGATTCGGGCCAAAGGTAGCCGCCGCGTCCGGACTGCTAGTCTCCCTGCTGGCCATCGCGCTCTCGCTGGTGCCTCCTCCGGAAGTTTCCGGCGTGCTCATTTTCGAGTTGAAACTCGTCGGCGGCTGCCTGATTTTCGGACTCCTGGGCCGTTGGGTATTCGTAACCAGCCGCGGCGCGAAGGCTCGATGAACTACCCGGACTCGGTCCAGTTTCTTTACTCGCTGGGCAATGAGGTCCAGACCGCCAAGTTCGGATTGGAGCGGATCCGGCGCTTGCTGGATGCCTTAGGCAACCCGGAACGCGCGGGACGGTTCGTACACGTCGCAGGCACCAACGGCAAAGGATCCACCAGCGCGATGATCGAAGCCGGACTGCGCGCCGCTGGGGTCCAAACCGGGCTGTACACGTCCCCCCATCTGGTAGAGCCCACCGAGCGCATCCGCATCGCCGGCGAGCCGGTGACACACGAACAGTTCGCCGCCGCCTTCACCACCATGCACGATACCGCCGAGCGCATGTTGCGCGAAGGACAACTGGACCTGCATCCGACGTATTTCGAAAGCGTCACCGCCATGGCTTTCCTGCTCTTTCGGGAATGCCCCGTCGAAGTCACAGTGCTCGAGGTCGGGATGGGCGGGCGGCTGGACGCCACCAATGTGGTTACGCCGGAACTGTGCGTGATCACACCCATCGATCTTGACCATCAAATGTTTCTCGGAGACACACTATCGAGCATCGCCGCGGAGAAGGCTGGCATCCTGAAACCGCGTGTGCCGGCTGTGTTTGCCACGCAGCATCCGGAAGCCGAGGCGGTATTGATTGCGCTCGCGTCTGGCCCATACACGCTGGCGTCGCAGTCCCCTGTCCTGAACCTGCGGTTGGACGCCTTGGGCAGCCGCTTCCAGCTCGGCGAGGCCGCGATCGTGTGCCCGCTCGCCGGGGCGCATCAGGTGGAGAATGCCCGCACCGCCGCAATCGCGCTGCGCCAACTGGGCTGCGCTCCGGACGGCATCGCCCGCACTCGGTGGCCCGGCCGCCTCGAACGAATTCGCGAGCGCCCCGACATCATCCTGGATGGTGCTCACAACCCCGCCGGCGCTCGCGCGCTGGCAGCGTACATTCGCCAGTTTTACGCAGGCCGCAAGATCTGGCTCGTCTTCGGTGTCATGCGCGACAAAGCCGTCGCCGAGATCGGCGAAATCCTCTTCCCGCTTGCGCACCGCATTATCCTGACCTCCCCTGCAAACTCCCGCGCACTCCCCGCTTCGGAGATCCCCGCGCCCCTCCATGCGACGCGCACTCAGACCGTCTCGGAAGCCGTCGCACTCCTCGCCACCGCACCCGAGGACGCCGCAATCCTTATAACCGGCTCCCTGTTCGTTGTGGGGCAGGTTAGTAACCTGCGGGCCGACTAGCAACCGCCCCCACCCCCAGTTCGTACAATAAAACCGATGTCCCGTCTCCGCGCGCTGCTCTTCACGGCCCCGCTGGTCATCCTGGCCACCATCGCCTACGGCACCGCCGCGCTCGTCATCAGCTTCTTCGATCCCCTGGGCCGTCGCCAAATCGCCGTCGCTCGAGCCTGGTCACGCGCTCTCCTTCATATCGGTTTCGTCCGCGTCGAAGTCACCGGGGTCGAGAAAATCCCCCCACACGGCAGCTACGTTTTTGCGTCCAACCACCTCAGTTACATGGACACCCCCGTCGTGCTCTCTAACCTTCCGGTCCAATTCCGTTTCCTGGCCAAAAAAGGACTCTTTCAAATCCCGTTCCTGGGCACACATCTCGCGCGTGCCGGACACATCCCAGTTCCTCGTGGGGATCCGCGCGCCGCTGTCAGAACGCTGACCACCGCCGCCGATGCCATCCGCGACCACGGAATCTCGATGCTCATTTTTCCCGAAGGCGGGCGCTCGCGCGATGGCCTCCTGCAGGATTTCAAGGAAGGCGCCGCGTATATCGCCCTCAAAGCGGGCGTCCCACTGGTACCCATCGCCTTGGAGGGTACCCGCGAGGTGCTTCCCTTCGGATCCGGCGTCATTGTTCCCGGCCGCGTTCGTATGCGCGTCGGTGATCCCATTCCCACTGCCGGCCTGACACTACGCGATCGCGTTCGCCTTACCGCCCAGGTTCGCGATGAAATAGTGGCCCTGCTCGATACCAAAACTCACGCCCATGCATAAAGCTCCGTCGATTCTCTTCTTGCCGCTGGCCTTCGCCGGCCTCGCCGCTGCCCAGACAATGTCTATAGAGGAGTACACTCCAAAATCCACACTGGTGGTGCCGCGGCACCCGGTGGATCGCGCCAAATACCCATTCATCGATATCCACAACCACCAGAATTCCCTCATGCCCGCCGCGCAACTCGATCAACTCGTGCGCGACATGGATTCCATCAACCTGCGAGTGATGGTCAACCTGAGCGGCGGCTTCGGTGACCGCCTGGAGAAGGGCGTCGGAAACATGAAAGGTCGCTACCAGGATCGGTTCGTGTTGTTCGCCAACATCGACTTCGCGGGCATCGACGATGCCGATTACAGCCACAAGGCCGCCGCCCGTCTCGAAAAGGACGTGCAGAATGGCGCCCAGGGTCTGAAGATCTTCAAAAACTTCGGCATGGATCTGAAGGACACTCACGGCCAGCGCATTCACGTCGACGATCCGCGCTTTGACGAAGTCTTCGAAACCTGCGCGCGGCTGAAGATCCCGGTCCTGATCCATACCGCTGAGCCGCGCAGTTTCTTCGATCCCATGGACAAATACAATGAACGCTGGCTCGAGCTGAAAACGCACGCCGGCCGCGCCCGTCCGCCGGAAAAGTATCCGAGCTGGGAGACGCTCATGGCCGAACAGCATAAACTGTTCGCTCGCCACCCCAAGACGATTTTCATCAACGCACACCTGGGATGGCTGGGCGGCAATCTCGCCGAGCTAGGCCGCTTGATGGATCAGCTGCCGAACATGTATACCGAGATCGGCGCGGTACTCGCCGAATTGGGCCGCCAGCCGCACTTCGCCCGCGAGTGGTTCATCAAGTACCAGGATCGCGTCCTGTTCGGCAAGGACAGCTGGAACGTCAAGGAATATCCCGTCTACTTCCGCGTGCTGGAAACCTCCGACGAGTACTTCGACTACTACCGCAACTACCACGCCTTCTGGAAAATGTACGGCCTCAATCTGCCTGACGAAGTTCTGAAGAAGGTTTACTACAAAAACGCCCTGAGAATCGTCCCCGGCCTCGACGCCTCAGCTTTCCCCAACTAGCACACGCTCGCTATTTCGGATTCGTCGCGCTTTCGGCGCCGCGCCCGTAAGGAAGCGCAACGACAGCTTCCCTCTCCACGCCCGTGGCATGGCGCACGCTTGCTGACGCGCGCCGCTCCGCCTTCCCCACGGATCGGTGCGTCCGCTACTGAAAAGGCTCTCGCGCTTGTTTTCGGTGCCGCGCCCGTAAGGAAGCGCAACGACAGCTTCTTCCTCAACGCCCGCCGCATACCGCACGCTTGCTAACGCGCGACGCCCGTCAGCTCAACAGCCGCAGAATTTCCGTCAGCTCGCGCCGCACCTGATCCAGCACCGGCGCACCCTCTGGAAATAATTCCGCCTGCTTGCGCTTGCCCTTTCGCGCCGGTTCCCCCGCCGCTCGCCCCGCTTCGGGTTTCCCGCGCGTATCCAGAAATTTCCGCGCACCCTCGATGGTGTAGCGCTTCTCATACAGCAGGCGCTTGATCTCCAGCACCAGCTCCACATCCTTGCGGCGGTACAGACGGTGGCCGGTCCCGGATTTCTTCGGACCAAGCCCCGGAAACTCCGTCTCCCAGAATCGCAACACGTAGGGCTTGATCCCCGCCAGCCGGCTGACATCGCCGATGCGAAAGTAAAGTTTGTCTGGAATTTCCAGCGGGTCTTGCTGCACTGCGGGATCGGCCATGCTCGGCATGATTCTAACAGAAAGAGGCTCTACACTGAAGAGTACGCCTAAGGAACCAAATAGCGCCACACTTTTGATCGGCGTCCACCCCGTGCGGGAAGCCCTGCGCGGCGGACGCCCGTTGGACCGGGTCCTGATCGCTCGCGGTGCCGCGGGGCCGCGCCTTCAGGAAATTATCGACCTCTGCCGCGAGCGCTCCATTCCCGTCCGCTTCGATCCGCGCGAAGCGCTCGACCGCATTGGCAACGGAGCCGTCCACCAGGGCGTGGTCGCATTCGGAGCCGCGCGCAAGTACTCCGCTCTTGAGGATGTCCTGACAGGTTCACGCCTGCTGGTGCTGCTGGACGGAATAGAGGACCCGCACAATCTGGGCGCCATCGTCCGGACCGCCAATGCAGCCGGCGCCGGAGCTGTGCTGCTGCCGGAACGCCGGGCCGCCGGGCTTACCGAAACCGTCTCCAAGGCGGCCGCCGGAGCCTTGGAGCTCACTCCCGTGGTACGCACCGGAAACGTCACCCAGACCCTCGAAAAGCTCAAGCAGCACGGCTTCTGGATCTACGGCCTGGATGAGCGTGCCGAACAGGATTATTCGAGCGTCGAATACGCCGAACCCACCGTCCTGGTGCTGGGCGGCGAGGGGCACGGCGTCCACCAGAATGTCCGCAAGCATTGCGACGTCTTGGTGCGCATTCCCATGGCCGGCGCCATCGCTTCGCTAAATGTCTCGGTAGCCGCGGGTGTAGTGCTGTTCGAGTGGCGCCGTCAGCGTAACCCAACCTGAGGGGACGCATATCCGAAACTTTCCGCATCTTCGTGCATCCACGAAAAGGAGTTTGTCAAAATGCCCACCAATACCGACCCCGACCACCAGGAAATCGCGGAGCTTGCCTACCAGTTCTACGAAGACGGCGGCCGGCAAGAAGGTTTTGAGGAAGACCACTGGCTCAAGGCGGAAGCTAAGATCCGTGAACGCAGACGGCAAGCCGCTCAAGAAGACGATACTGCGGCCGACGGCGATCTTTCATAGCCGGCACACGAGCGGACCGGCAGATTCGGGTACTTGGGAAAACGCGGATCGGTGTCGTGCAAGCCGCAGCGGTAAAACACCGTCCCCCGGTCGGACACAACCCGACGGCAATGGAGGCAAGTTCCGCATAGCCCCGCCGTGTCGGCATCCCGCTTATCCCTCATAGAGTTAGCTTCCCGAAAAATAAATATTGCAAGAAGTGAAACGGATGCAGCCCGACTTTCACAATAGAGTATTGACTCTGTTCTTGGCAGGCTGATTTCAGCTTGCCGGATCCATGCGTGTAAGGGACGAGGTTCCGGGCCCCCCAAATCCCGATGCCTCGTCCGTTTTTATGTCTGCGCGGCACGCGGGGCACGCAACACGGCAAACAGCAGGCCCACGGCGATCACCGTCAATATCCCCGATGCTTCCAGGCACAGCCCGGCGACCTCTGAGCCGGTCCGGTATTCGGCCAGATGACCGAAGAACACCACCATCAGCAGTAACAGGAAGCCGGCGCGGAACAGACCTTTCAGCATCCGCGGTGACATTCGCCGGCCCAGGAATGCCGCTAATGTCGCTGCCGCCACGCTTGCCGTCAGACTGAAAAGCAGGGCCGAGAACGCCAGCCACTTCCCCGGGGTCAGAAGTTGCCCGGACCATTTGGCCACATTGATGGTGACTATCCCAGTCGCCAGGATCACAACCGCGATCCCCCAGCCGTAAAGGACCACCGAAGCGAGTTTCCTCACCACGTCCCCCGGCGTCTCCGGCCGGCTCTGGTTAGAGAAAGCCTCGGCGCTGGCCGGAGCCACGAACAAGAGCGCCAGACAGGCATACGCGGTGACCATCACCGGCGACAAAAAATCGTACCCACGCATCAGCGGTACCAGGATGCCGAATACCATCACCACGGCCAGAATGAGTACCGCTTGTTTCACCACGTCTGCAAGTATATCCGCACGCGCTCTCCGTTTGAACTTCTCTATCCCCACCGGGAGTGGTACTGTCCTGCAGATGCGATTGTGGGGGTTAGCCTTAGCCATCTTCGTAGGTGCTTTTGCGCCCCCTCCAATCGCTAATCATTTTGGTTTTGAGCGCCGATAAACAAACATATGCTCGACAGGCGTGTAGAACCCCGAATGTTGTGCGCGGACATGGTCAGGCTGGAGTGGAAAGACAAAGGCGGCCGAACCCGCCGCGCTCTGGCGCATCTTGAGGACATCTCCCTGTCCGGCGCCTCCCTGCAAGTGGATTGTCCCGTTCCGCTGCAGTCGGAACTGCGCATCACCTACCCGAAAGGCGAATTGCGCGGCATCGTTCGCTATTGCGTTTTTCGCGAGATCGGCTACTTCCTGGGCATCGAATTCGAGGAGGGATCCCGGTGGTCGCTGCGCCACTACAGGCCGCAGCACATGCTGGACCCACGCCAACTCGTGATGCGCGCGCTGAACCGGCAGCGCGATTCCCACACCTCGACGCTGATCAATTAACTCCGCCAGCGCCGGGTAAGAACCAGCAGCCCGAGACCCAGTCCAACCAGCGCCGCCCCACGCGACTCCGGTATCGCTGAACTCGCCGCTCCCGCCCCCTGCGCCGGATCCAGCCGGAATACCCGCTGCTGGCCCTGGAACATCCCCGTCCCCACAATTTGACCCGCATCGTTAATCCCGTAGGCCGCGGTCAATTCCCAGCCCGTGCCGGGTCCCAGCAGCGAATTCAGGTCCACCATCAACCCGTTCCGCTCTAGAAAAGCGTGCGACGCTCCATTGCTCAAGGAGCTGTAGCCCACCACATCGCCTGACTCATTGATGTCATAAGCGAAGCTGTTTCCTCCCAGCGTGCCCAGATCCGTCATTGTGCCGTTTAACCATACGAAGGCGTGCTCATACCCGCTGGCCAGCGCCGCATGGCCCGTCACCACGCCGGCTTCGTTCATCGAGGTGGCGTAGCTGTTGGTTCCTCCCAGCGTGCCCAGCGCTACAATCCCAGATCCGGGGGACCACAGGAACGCTTCGAAACCACCGCTGCCCGTATCGCCATAACCAGCCGCGCTTCCGTCTGTGTTGACCGCGTAGGCAGCGCTCCAACTTCCTCCCGCCAGCGTGCCCAGATCGCGCATCTCTCCGTTCGCCAGGATGAAAGCGTGTCCGTTGCCCCCGGCCACTGCTCCGGCGTCATTTACGGCCAGGCCGTACGTGCCGGGACCCAGATCGATGACGTTGCTCCCAATCCAAACGGTACCGTGAGCCTGACCGCTGGCAAAGGACGTCCCTGCCATCACACCCGATGCGTTAACGCCATAAACGAATGCTTCGGACGCCCCTGCGGGGGTCACGTCGCCAGATCCGGCCTCAAACGCCCGGTTGTCATTGGCCAGAGTAGTAGCCCACCCTACAGTCGCTCCCGAATTATTGATGCGGAAGCCAACCGCCGTGCTGCCGCCCAGCGCGCCCAGGTCGGTGATCGTGAACGCCGCTGGCCACAATGGTGTGGCGGCCAGCAGCGCGACCATCCAGATAATTCTCATATGGCGGTATGAGTATGGCATCGCTCGCCGGATTTAGTACCATCCAATACGCATATTTCTTCGACATTTATCCTGGTACTGCCCGTCTATTCCTACCCCGGGCGTGGCCTATGCGCTACATGGGGCGGCATCCCCTATAATTGGCTCAAGTCATGGCGCTGGACCCTCTGATCCTCAACGAAGTCGCCCACTTGCAAAGCCTGAGCCCCAGCGAGAAGGCGGCTCTGGCCGAGCGCATGGACCTGATACGCTACCAGCCCGGGCAAATTGTATTCGAGTATGGAGATCCCGGCCACGCCCTCTTCATCGTCCGCGTGGGTGAAGTGGAGATCTACATCAAGAACAACCAGGGCGACAAAATTGTCCTCGAGGTCTCTCGCCCGGGGGATGTTTTCGGCGAGATCTCGCTGCTCGATGGCGGCCCGCGCACCGCGTCGGTAGTCGCCTTGCTTGAAACGGAACTGCTGCGCGTGGACCGCGAGCATTTCGAGGATTACGTGCGGTTGTACACGCCCGCCGCGCTGAATCTGCTGAGCGCGGCCGCGCGCCGGCTGCGCACCAGCAGTGAACACATACGGCGCAGCCAGATCCGCAACGCCAACGATGTCAGCGCGGAGCAGGAGACGTGGCTCACCCGGCTGGCCGAGGCCGTTCCCAATGTCGCAGGCAGTGTTCCGTCCGTCGCCCTGCACGCGGTGGTTGTTTTTTGCTGGATCGCGTTGAACTTGCGGCTGGTCGCCGGCATCCGCCCCTGGGACCCGCCGCCCTTCAGCCTGCTCGCCGACATCGTGTCCATTTACGCGATGCTGTTAACCATCTTCGTGCTGGTCAGCCAGAACCGCCAGCGCGCCCGCGATCGCATACGCTCCGATATCGAGTTTGAAACCGGCGTCAACACCGAGCTTAAGATCGCGGACCTGCACGAAAAGATCGACCAGCTGCTGGATGCCGCGGCGGCGAAATCTACGCGACCGTCTTCTGCATAGCCAGGCGTCGCTCGCGGTTCCAGCGCAAGCGGCCTTGCAGTTCCTGGTATAGCGTGCTGAAGCCCGCCCAATAATAGCCGGCCACGAACAGTAACAGGAACGGGACCCCGGGGAAATTCCAGGTCTCAACGGCAAACTCGGTCATGTATACGAAGTAAGTGCCGATGGCGATCTCAATGTATGGCAGCCATCCGCTGCGGCTGCGATAACCGGAATTTCCCAGCTTCACCTTCTGCCCGCCGATCGCGAACTTGGGCGTGCGGGCGAAAGCGGTCTGGATGCCGAATAACGCCTCCAGTACGGCCCTCGTATTAATCACGGTGAGCGAAATCCCCGCCGCCATCAGCGCCGGCAGCAGCAGCAGCGAACGCTTCCAGTTCCTCGGATACAGTTCCCGGTGAGCCATCACGTAGAACGCCGAAATGGACCAGAATGAAGCGATAATCAGCGGCAGATCGATCATTACCATCTGGAACCAGCCCATGTAAAACCGAACGATCATCACCGGCAACATCAGCGCCGACATCACCAGCATCAGCGGATACGAAATGTTGGGCGTCAAATGGAAGCACGCCTCCAGCTTGGCGCGCCACGGAATGTCGGACTTCAGAATTCGCGGCAACAGCTTGATGGCAACTTGCGTAAGGCCTTTGGCCCAGCGCGATTGCTGCACCTGGAAGCCGTGCGTTTCCACCGGCAGCTCAGACGGGCACTCCACTTCGGGCATATAGACGAAGCGCCAGCCCTTCAATTGCGCCCGGTAGCTCAGATCCGAATCCTCGGTCAGTGTGTCGTGCTGCCACCCGCCTGCGTCTTCAATCATCTTGGCGCGCAGGATACCCGCCGTCCCGTTGAAATTGAAGAACAAGCCCCCGCCAGAGCGTGCGCCATGCTCCAGCACAAAGTGGCCGTCCAGCAGCATCGCTTGCACTTCCGTGAGCAGGTTGTAATTGCGATTCAGATAGGTCCAGCGCGTCTGTACCACGCCCACCTTGGGATCGGCGAATGGATGCACGGTGCGCATAAGGAAATCGCGCGGCGGAACAAAATCGGCGTCGAAGATGGCAATCAGTTCGCCTGTTGCCGACTTCATTCCCGCTTGAAGAGCGCCGGCTTTGTATCCGTGTCGGTTGGTCCGGTGCAAGTATTCGATCGGCAGCCCCTGGGCCCGGTACTCGCCCACCAGCCGCTCG
>JAYTVY010000324.1:0-2654 GCA_043743755.1 Bryobacterales bacterium
TACGGACGATTCCCGTGTTGGTTTCGGTCAGCGTGACCTTGGCGTTGGGAGCGGATGCTCCGGAGGAATCGGTTACCGTTCCCACAAGCGACCCGTTCACGGCCTGCGAGTAAATTAATCCGGCCAGCAGCCCCATGAGCGCCAGCGCTATGCACATCCGACGTAGATGTATCATTTTGAACCCCTTGGTGTAGAAGATATGCGATTGGAGCGGCGTTGTCAAACGCGCGGTCCGTAAAGAAGGTTTGAAATTTCAGAACGAATCATTCCAAATTTCCGAATGCAGCGTTATAATGATGCCGAAGCATGGAACTGGCTCATCTTCGATCGTTGATCGCGGTTGCCGAACTGGGCACCTTTGGCCGTGCGGGCGTGCGCGTGCACCTCTCCGCGCCGGCCGTATTCGAGCAAATCCGCCGCCTGGAGCACGAGGCCGGCGCCAAGCTATATGAGCGCACCGGCCGCCGTCTGGCGCTAACGCGGGCCGGCGAGGTGGTGGTGGATTACGCTCGCCGGATGCTGCAGCAGCATGACGACGCCCTGCAGGCTGTCCAGGAGCTGGAAGGCGTCCGCCGCGGCGTGCTGCGCTTCGGCTGCGGGCCACACATCAGCGTTTCGGTGGTTCCTCACCTCTTGCGCGCCTTCCTGGCCCGTTACCCCGATATTGAGCTGCGCGTGGTTACCGGCAACGATCATCTTCTTTTCGATGAGCTGCGCGCGGGCCGCCTGGATCTGCTCATGATGAACCTGCCGGTCCCCGAGCCGGCGCTCGAACAGGTCCAATTGTGGCGCTATGAGATGGTATTCGTCACCGCGCCGGGCGACCCCGTGGCGGCCACTCCGCGCGAGCTCGCACTCCGCCCGTTTATCTTGTACCAGCGCGCGGTGATTGTGGAGGACGCCATCCGCAGTTTCTGCGTGGAGGCCGGTTTCGAGCCGCGCCTGGTGATGCAAAACGATCAGGCCGATTCCATCAAGGAGCTGGTGAAGCTCGGCCTGGGGATCTCCCTGCTTCCGCTGTGGAGCGTGTCCGAGGACGCCCGCCGCGGAACGCTGCGCATCCTGCGTCTTCCCAAGCGGCACCTCTATAACGTCACCGGCCTGCTGTATCGCAAATCCGCGCACGCCCCGGCGGCCGTCCGCGCGTTGGTGGAGGTGGCGCATGAGTGGGCTAACTGGCTGCCCATGGCCCGCGACGTTTCCCCGGCGGGGGGCAAAAAAATGGCTGCGGGAGTTTGATACCCGCTATAACCCATCCAACAAAGCGCGAACTTTCGCCGCGCTAACCTTGGCATCCGCATCTTGCGCCGCCCGCCCGACGTGAAACTCTCGCAACGCGGTGGTCGCGCGCAATTCGCGAATCGCTTCCGCATCCAGCCCGCCTCCCGCCAAAATCGTGATCTCCGGCAGCGCGCTCTCAACATACTTGCCGCCGCTGCGAGTCAGAATGCGATCCACTTCCGGGAGCTCTCGTTTGATAATAGGAATCGCCTCTCCGGGATCCGATAGTGCGTCGAAAGCGTGATGCAGCGTGGCATTCAGTTCATGTGCCGCCGCGAGAACTTCGCGCATGGATGGAAAATCGAGTGCTCCCGCCTGCACGAACCCCAGCACAACGCCATCGAGACCCATGGCGGCGAATTCGCGCGCCGCGGCCAACAGCGCATGCATTTCTCCAACCGCAAATCCAGCTTGCTCGCGCAGCATCACGCGCACGGGGATTTTCACCGATCGCAGAATTTCGCGCACCAGCGAGATTGGGGGCGTCAGTCCGCCCCCGCTGAGGTCGCGCACTACTTCCAGACGCCCCGCACCGCCCGCCTCGGCTTCCACAGCATCCTCCACCGTACAGGCGATTACTTCCAGCACAACCGGCTTCACGCCGCCGTGAATGCGTGCTCCCATATCCTGTAGCAATACCATCCGGGGGAATGATTCCTCAGCGCCTCTGGCGGACCAGCAGGGTCGACACCGTGAAAGCGAGCTTCGCTGAGCGTCATCAGCGCGTCCCAGCCCGATCTCACCACGTCCTCGATCTCGACAATCTTGCCTTCCTCCAGCTGGTCCATCCGCTGGATGACTCCTTTGGAATCGATAAAGTACAGCGCCTTGGGGCAGTGCGCATAGAGGAAACCGGCGGGCGGCACGTGCGTTACCAGGTCTCGATTGTGTACGAAGCGGTATGCGCCCAACCCAGCGGCGGCCTTGGCTTCCACAAAAGTTTCAAACGCCCCGTTGCCCACGCGCGGGCAGCCAAACGTGTAGAGCGAGGAGTTCTTGTCGGCGAACCGGCTGAATGCCAGCGTCGCCAGAGCCGCGCCCAGGCTGTGGCCCGTGAAGCAGATCTCGCTCTGGGGATTGGATGCGCGGAAGTCCTGAAGCCAGAGCCGCGTGTCGTCCCAGATCTCGTCGAGCGCGCACTTAAATCCGAGATGAATTTTGCAGTTGGGTCCATCCGCGTCCGCCACCGGCGCGGCTAAAATATCAGATATTAGATCGTGCGGATCATTCTTCTCGGTCCCTCGAAACGAAACTATCGCGAAATCTTTCCGATAAGCGAAAAACCCCTGCGACCCCTTCGGTCCACCGGACCAGTTCCCTAACAGCGCGTGATGATCGAATCCCGCACCGGTCATGAAATCGACGAAATCGAG
>JAYTVY010000325.1:0-2357 GCA_043743755.1 Bryobacterales bacterium
TCGATGGTGCGCGGTCCCTTCGCGACCATTCGCTTCCGGCCCAGCGCCTTTTCTACCTTGCGCACGCACGCCAGCAGTTGCCGCGGAAAGAGCGCCGTCTCCACTTCCACAACGGAGTTCAGAAACCACGGCTGATCGCGCAGATCTTGCGGCTCCGTCTCATACACCGACGACTCGCGCCGGATGTGGATGCCCTCGGCTTCGAGACGCCGCATTGCCTCGCGCAAATTCGCTTCGCGATCGCCCACATTCGAGCCGAGGGAAAGCCAGGCGGACTTCATCAGAACAGCGGATCTTGAAATGCATTGCGCAGTTTGCGCGAGATCTGGAAATAGTCGAACGCGCGGTCCGTACCCACCCGCCCACGCGGCGTGCGATGGATAAACCCGAGCTGCATCAGGTATGGTTCGTAGACTTCCTCTATGGTGTCCGCCTCCTCGTCTATCGAAGCCGCGATGGTGCCCACGCCCACCGGACCACCCCCGTATTTTTCCAGCAGCGTCAGCATGATCTTCTGGTCGATCTCATCGAGGCCGAAGCGATCCACTTCCAGCAGATCGAGCGCGGTGATGGCCACCTCGCGATCCACAAAGCCGTTCGCGCGCACCTGCGCATAATCGCGGACCCGCCGCAGCAGCCGGTTGGCGATGCGCGGCGTGCCCCGGCTGCGGCGCGCGATCTCCTCCGCGCCTGCCTGGTCTATGGTCACGCCCAGCAGATCGGCCGACCGCAGCGCGATGCGCGTCAGGTCCGTAATCTCATACGGATTCAGCCGCAGCACCAGCCCGAAGCGGCCGCGCAGCGGAGCGCGCACCAGTCCCAGGCGCGTGGTGGCGCCGATCGCGGTGAAGTGGGGCAGCGAGATGGAATGCGTGCGCGCGCCCGGCCCCGTCCCGATCAGGATGTCCATGCGAAAATCCTCCAGCGCCGAATAGAGGATCTCTTCCACGTCCGGCAGCAGCCGGTGAATCTCGTCAATGAAAAATACCTGCTGCGACTGGATGTTGGTCAGCACACCGGTGAGATCCAGCTTCTTCTGCAGAATAGGACCCGACGTCTGCTCGAAGGCCACGCCTAGTTCGGTGGCGATGATGGTGGCCAGGGTTGTCTTGCCCAGCCCTGGAGGCCCGTAAAGCAGCACATGATCCATGGCCTCGCCGCGTTTGCGGGCGGCCTCAATTGCAATGGCGAGATTCTCTTTCAGCCTGGGCTGGCCAGTGAAATCGTCGAGCGCGCGGGGCCGCAGCGCGGCTTCGAACTGCCGTTCCCCTTCCAGCGGCGATGGAGATGCGATGCCTTTCTCGCGCATGAATTACCAGTATCGCGCGCTACCGCACCAGCTCCAGCGCCTTGCGGAACAACGGCTCGAATTCCTCCGGCACGCCCCCGGCACGCGCCTTCCGCACGGCCGCTTCAGCCGCCGCGCGCTGGCATCCAAGATTCTGCAGCGCCGAAAGCACGTCCTGCTCGAGTGAGCTCATCGTCGCGACCGGCTTCTCCGGCCGCCCCGTATACGCGCCGCCGCCCAGGCCTTCCATTTTGTCTTTCAACTCGAGCACCATTCGCTCGGCGGTCTTCTTGCCCACGCCGGGAATCCGCACGAGTTGTTCCACCGCACCGCCGCGAATAGCGCCGATCAAGTCCCCGGTAGCGAGGCCCGACAAAATCTTGATCGCGAGCGAAGGCCCGATGCCGCTCACCGATATCAGGCGCTCGAAGACGGTCTTCTCATCGGCGGTGGCGAATCCGAAAAGCGATAGCGCGTCTTCGCGAACATGCGTGTGAATGCGCAGCTTCACTTCCGATCCTGGATCGCCCAGCGCGGAAAACGTGGACACCGGAATCTGCACGTCATAGCCGACGCCGCCGGTGTCCACCACCGCCTGGTTCGGATGCTTCTCTAGCAGTGTGCCGCGCAGGAATGCAATCATGGGCTTGGATAAATTCTACATGGCCCGCCGCCGCTTCTTCGTCGACGAGATCCAGCAAGGCCGCGCCCGCCTCCTCGGAGATGAGGCGCATCACCTTACGCGCGTGCTCCGGGTGGAGCGCGGCCAGAAGTATGAAATCTCGGACAATCACGCGGTCTGGCTGGCCGAAGTGCAGGATGCGCGCAAGGATCTGGTGATGTTCACGTTGATCGAGCCGGTGGCTCCGGAGGCGCCTGCCGTGCGCGTGACGCTGTTCGCCGCGCTGGTCCGGTTCGAGCGCTTTGAAGACCTGATCGAAAAGGCCACCGAACTTGGAGTGGAGCGAATCATTCCCGTAGCGGCCGAGCGCAGTGAAAAAGGCCTGGAGCTGGCCGCCGAAAAGCGCATGGCGCGCTGGCATCGGGTGGCGCGCGAAGCCAGCGAACA
>JAYTVY010000326.1:0-5387 GCA_043743755.1 Bryobacterales bacterium
CTCATCAACTTGGACGTCAGGTCGGCCCCGGCCGCGTAGGCGGCTACCTGTTCCTGTATGGCGGGACGCGTGTGGCGAGCCTTCTCAATAATGGTCTCCCGGCTGCGTTTGATCCAGAATGAGACGATCAGCTGCGTTGTAATCGCCAGGGCCTGCATCGACAAGAATGCCAGCGCCAGGGAAAGTGCGCGATTGGGGAGCCGTTGATAGAGGATGCGGGTATCAATGAGCCATGTCGCGACAATGAGGACCATCAGAACCAGCGCCGACTGGCCGATGATTTTGATTCTTTCGAGGATCGGGTGACCGCCCGCCAGCCACAGGCGCAATCTGGCGTGGAGGCGGCGCAGCGCCGTCATACACCGCGGACTATAAGCCGTTTGAGGCGCGCCGCGAGTTCCATGGGGCTGAAAGGCTTGGTCATATAGTCGTCGGCCCCCAGTCCAAACCCTTGCAGAACGTCCAGTTCTGTCTGGCGGCTGGTCAGCAAGATCACTTGGACCGAGGCGAGGGCGGGATCCTGCTTGATCGCCGTCAGCACCTGAAACCCATCCAGACATGGCATGCTCACATCCAGAACAACCGCCGCCGGGTGCAGCCGGCGAACCAGTTCCAATGCGGTTCCCCCATTGTCGGTGACATGACAGACCATCCCGTGCCGGGAAAGCATGGCGCTCAGCAGTGCGCGAGTGGTGGTGTCATCCTCTGCGATTACCACTTCAGGTGCGGCCGAGCCGGGCCGGGGGACCGCCTGCGCCGGCGGCGTCTCCGCCGCTCGCGAAAGCAGCATGGCCGAACGCCACGCGATGTCTTCTTCCGTCCACGGCAGCGCCACGAAGTCGCGGGTTCCCGCCCGCGCCATACCCACTGCCCGCGACAGCACTTCTTTGGCTCCAAATACTAGCGCCGGCTTTTCTGCCTTCGCCAGCCAGCCCGGATCGATCGGTTCCGTGATGGCCCATTCCGGCGGGATCCTCATCAAAATCAGGTCGCAATTGCGCCACGCGGCGCCTGCTCCCGCTGCGTCTTCATGACTGAGGATCACCGGCACGCTCGAGCGGGCATGGAACAGATCCAGCAAAGCTTTTTGCTCGACTCCGGTGAAACCTGCAATAGCCACCCGCTTATGCTCTAGTACGGCGTACTGTGGGCGGGCCGGCGACGGATGCGTTTCCGGCGAAGCTTCGGACGTGTCTGCTTTCGCCAGTGCCTCGTTTAAAGACATGAGATCGGCGGGCGGCAAATCGGCTTGTGGAGCATCCTGCTTCGGCTGAGCCGCCAGCGGTAACCCGGGTGTGGCGTGTTCCTTCTCAGGGCGCTGCGCGTCCAGTAGCCCAAGCCTGGCGCCAAGCCGCGTCAGAGCCCATGAAGAGCCGGGCCCTTTCGAGGGATTGCCTTCACCGATGCGAGGTGCCTTATGAGTGCGCGTCATTAATGTCCGTGATCTAAGGGTCTTTTCGACAGGAGCGTCTCTCAGCTTTAGTACTTGGGTTAAGGCCCTGGCGGGTTCATAAGGGTAAAAGACCCTAATGCTCTATTAGGTACGGGCCGATTCGTAATCTGAAGGCCAAATGCGAATGAGGTTTATTGACCGTGTGGCGACGTGTGTGATCGCATCGCTGGCATTCTTCATCCCCGCCTATCCGCTGCGGGCTGAAGCCAATGAAACCCTTGCGCAAGCACGGGATCTAGCCACACACAAACACCGCCCTGAGGCCGTCGCCCTCTTGCGCAAGCACTTGGAGGAACACCCCCGGGATATCGACGCCCGGCTGTTGCTGGGCGCCATCCTTTCCTGGGAAGGCGCATACCAAGAAGCCCGCGTCGAGTTGACTGGTGTGCTCGAAAGTAGCCCCGATTATAGCGACGCGATCAGGGCCCTTATTAACGTCGAATTCTGGGACGATCATCCGGAACGGGCCGAAGCGCTGGCGCGCGAGGCTTATCTTCGCCACCCCGATAATGCCGACTACCCGCTCGCCGAAGCCAAAGCTTTGCGGAAGCTGAACCGCAATTCGGACGCCACCACGCTGCTGGAGAGTCTGCTCGCGCTCCAGCCCGGCAACCGCAAGGCGAAGGAGATGTTGCAGGACTTGCGCGAGGAAGGGCAAGACTGGGAGGTCAGCTTCAACCGCGCCAATACCTGGTATAGCGACCATCGCTCGCCGTGGCAGGAGGATCGCGTCAGTTTCAAGCGGCGCTTCACCGGCTTTGGCTCCGTCTTCATGCGCTTGTACCACGCCAATCATTATTCCTACGGAAGCAATCTGGTGGAAGTGGAAGCCTACCCGCGCATCCGGCCCGGCACCTACGCCTTCGTATCCGCCGCCTTCTCGCCCGATGCCGTCTTGTACGCTCATTACCGTTTCGCGGGCGATATTTTCCAGAGCCTTCCACACGGCTTCGAAGCCTCCGCGGGTTATCGTTACTTCAAATTCACCGGCAACGTGAACATGCTATCCGGATCGATTGGCAAGTACGTCGGGAACTGGCTCTATAGCGTGCGAACCTACATAACCCCGGACCATGTGGGCACGTCCCGCTCCTTCCAAATCTCGGCCCGGCGCTACTTCGGCGACGGGGAGCGCTACCTGACCCTTCGTTATGGAACTGGCGCTTCCCCCTTCGAGATACGCAGCTTGAACGAGATCGGCATCCTGAACTCAAACAGTTTCTCGGTCGATTACAACCGCCGCTTCCGGCGGCAGTGGGCCATCAATATGATCACCGGAATCAGCCAGGAAGACCGCGTCGAAAGAAGCGGATTGCGGCAATACGTCCTGGATGCATCCGTCTATTACCGGTTCTAAGCGCGCGCCGCCATGGATATTCCGTTTCTCAAATTCGCGCTCCCGGTCGCCGTCCTCTACCTGTTCTATTGGGCGCTGATCGCGAACCCCTGGGTGGACGAATCGGCCGCATCTTCGGGAACGCAAACCGCCAATGGACTGTCGGCGGACGCCGTCCGCGACCTGGTGGATCAGAGCAAGAAACTCCTCCAGGAAAAGAAATACGAGCAAGCGCTACCTCTGATGCTGCGAGTGCACAAGGCCTATCCGGAGAGCCACATCTACATCGAGCATCTGGCTACCATTTACGCCGCCCTGGACCGCTTCGGCGAGGAAGCGCAAATGTGGGAACAATTCCTGCAATACGCCCCTATGCCCGCGGAAGGCTGCCCGCAGATCGGACAAGCATATGAGAAGCAGAACAAGCTCGGGGATGCCGAGAAGGCCTTCGAGCGCTGTTACATTATCGAACCCAACAGCGACAATATCCTGTTCTATGCTCACGCCGTCGAGATGAAGGGCGATTACAAAAAAGCCGCCGCCCTCTATGAACAGGGCGTGAAACGTTCGCCGAACTATGGCGATCTTTGCGTCGGGCTTGCGCGAGTTCAGATGTTCACCGGACAGTCCGCCAAAGCGAAAGAACGGGTGCTCGCGGTCTTGAAAAGGTCGCCCGATAACGTCGACGCGTTGCTGGTGGCGGGAATGGCGTGTACCCGCACAGGCGACTATGTCCTGGCCCGCAAGTATCTGGAGCATGGCCTCAAACTCTCGCCGGCCTATCGCGATCTCCAGCAGGCCATGGCTCATCTGCGGGCTTCCCGGCCCCCCAAGCAGGCCCTCGCCCTGTCTCCCGGTGCAAAACCATGAAATATCGCCGTCTCTACATCGCCGCGCGCGCCCTATTCGGCGGATTCTTTCTGCTGAGCTCGCTATATTGCCTCCTGGCGTACATCCCATTCACATTTCAGCAAGTGATTAAGGGCCGGCTGTTGCCGCCCCTGAACACATTCGCCAAAGTGCACCCGCTCTTGCACATCGCCGTGTTTTTTGCGGCTCTCTTTCTGCTCACCTTTGACAGGTCCCGCGAACGCGTATCGCAGGTCGGCCAATGGCTGCGCCGCGGATTCCTGGGCCTGCTGTTCGTCCAGACCGTCTACCTGTGCATCTCGCCCGTGCTGGGCGGACTCGAGAACGGCTCGGCTAGCTATGTCTGGAGCCTGGTTGCGGTGGTTCCGCTGTTGTGGCTCGGGATTCTCGATTGGTGCGAAGCGCTCTCCACCATCCACTGGCGCGCCGACAGTAAAGATGAGGATCTGACGCTGTTCCGTGCGGCTTGCTGGACGGCTGTTTTCCTCACCGTGGTGTATGGCGGCATCGCCTACGCGCCGCGCGGCGGTCTGTCGGGACTAAGCGCCAGCCTGCCCGCAGGCATGTTTGCTTTCGGTGTTACCGCCCTCTCTCATCTGCTGGCCTTGCTCGGATGCTTCGTAGTGCTCATTCTAATGATGGTGATCGCCAGCTGGTTCGGAAAGCCCGCGCGCACACAGTTCTTTCTGTGCCATCTGCTTGGCACGGCCGTGATGTGGCTGGTGTTCCGCTCCATCGTTTTTCCGGGCATGTCCTTTCAGGGCTGGCGCGCGGACCTCTACGCGCTGGTGTTTTCATTCACCGTCGCCATCTATTTGTCCGGTATCTGCCTCCGCCTATATCCGGGTGAAGCTCTGGAAGTCCAAAGCGGATTTGGATTCGCATTCTGGCTCCAGCCGCGAGTCCCCGCCAGTCCGCGCCACACACGCTGGTGGAAGACGCTGATCCCCATGGCTCTGTTGGCCGGCTTCGCTGTCGCGGTGGCTGTCGCCACTGCTCGCATGGACTGGAATTATCTCATCCAGAAACTGGCGGCCTTGGTTATTTGGGTGGCCGCCTTCCGGTTGTTCTATGTCGCCGCCTCCCGTTCTCGCGCCGCGCGCAATCATACCGGCGTCCTGCTGCTGGCCGCCACCGGCGTGCTCTTCAGCTACCGCACCCTCCAGGCGACTCAGAATTTGTTATGGGCCAAGGTCAAGAGCCCGCAAACCAGCGCGCAGTTTCTGCAGAACTATGCCGGATACAACGTCTCATTCAAAGTAATCTATGACGCGATCGCGCCTGCCGAAAGCGATGGCGGCTTCTTCCGTTTTCTTACGCAGAACACTAACATCCCCCGCTCCACCCCCATTGCTCCGGCCGCCGTGAACCTGGTGGCGAACCTCGCCGCCCCCTCCACAGCCAGGCCGAACATCTTCATGATCGTGGTCGACAGCCTGCGCCGCGATTATCTATCGCCTTACAACCGGGACGTTGACTTCACGCCCAACATCGGGCGCTTTGCAGGCGAAAGCGTCGTGATGGAGAACGCCTTCACGCATTACGGCGGCACCGGGCTTTCCGAGCCTTCCATCTGGGTTGGCGGCATGATGATTCACAAGCAGTATGTCACCCCCTTCGCCCCCATGAATTCGCTCCAGAAATTGATCGAAACGGACGGATACCACTCCTTCGTCACCAGGGACACCATTCTCGCCACCGTGGTGGCGCCGTCACCCACGCTCACCG
>JAYTVY010000327.1:0-2097 GCA_043743755.1 Bryobacterales bacterium
GCGTTTCCATGAAGAGAACCGGCGTCTTTCCATCCGCAAGGGGCTGGCCGCGACGGGATTGTCCATCGCGGGGATGCTGGCGTATTATGCGGCGTATGCGATGATCCTGCTGCGCGGCTTCCAGGGGAGCATCAGCCTGGGGACGCTGACGTTCCTGGCAGCGTCCTTCGCACGGGCCAGAGACGCAACCCAACGCTTGCTGCAGACGGCAGGCAACATCTACGAGCAGAGCCTGTACACGAAAGACCTCTTCGATTTTTTCGAGATGAAGCCCACGCTGGTTTCAAGCGCCGGCGCCCGGACGATGCCGTCGAAGATTCGCGACGGGGTGGTGTTCGAGGATATCGGTTTTCTCTATCCGGGGAGCGACGGGTGGGCGGTGCGCAACGTCAATTTCCGGATTGCGCCGGGTGAACGGGTGGCGCTGGTGGGCGAGAACGGCGCGGGCAAGACCACGCTGGTAAAGCTGCTGGCGCGGCTCTACGATCCCACCGAAGGACGCATTCTGATGGATGGAGTGGACCTGCGGGAATACGATCTGGAGTCTGTGCGGCGGGCGATCGGGGCCATATTCCAGGATTTCGTCCGGTACGATTTCCGGTTCGATGAGAACATCGGGGTGGGACGAATCGATGCGGTGCGGGAGCATCTGGAATCGGATGCGGGCCCGAATGGCGCGAGCCATCAAAGCATCGTGGATGCGGCGGAGAAATCGCTGGCCGCCTCACTGCTGGAACGGTTTCCGAAAGGATACCGGCAGATGCTGGGCCGTCGCTTTGAAGGCGGCGTGGAGCTATCGGGCGGCGAGTGGCAGAAGATTGCGCTGGCTCGCGCTTACATGCGCAACGCGCAAGTGATTATTCTGGACGAGCCCACCGCGGCGCTGGACGCGCGGGCGGAGTACGAAGTATTTTCGCGCTTCGCGGAGCTGGCGGCGGGGCAGATCGCCATCTTGATTTCGCACCGCTTTTCCACGGTGCGGATGGCGGATCGAATCATCGTGCTGCAGGGCGGCGCGGTGGTGGAGCAAGGGACGCATGCGGAACTGGTGGCCGCGAAGAAGCTGTATGCCGAACTGTTCGCGCTGCAGGCGGAAGGCTACCGGTGACGGGCGGGGGATCGGATTTTGATGCGGCCGCGCCGGCATTTGACCGGTATCGCAAGTTGCCGGACGGCGTGCCGGAAGCGATACGAGCCGCGGTGTGGGGGATGACGGGCGCGCAATCCGGGGCGCGCATTCTAGACCTGGGAGCGGGCACTGGGCGGATCGGCAAAGCGTTCGCGGCGGCCGGCGACCGGTATGTGGGGATCGATCTTTCCTGGGGGATGCTGCGCGAATTCGCTGACGCCGCGGCGTGCCGGCCGGCGCTGGCGCAGGGGGACGGAGCGCAGTTGCCGTTTCGAGATGCCGCATTCGACGTGGTGCTGTTGATTCAAGTTTTGACGGGAGCTCGCGGCTGGCGGCACGTCCTGGCGGAGGCGCGGCGGGTGACGCGCGCGGGAGGCCTGGTGGCAATCGGGCACACGTTGGGACCGGCGGATGGAATCGACGCGCGGCTGAAGGGCCGTCTGGCGGCGATTCTGGCGAACCTGGGCGCGGGCTCGCACGGAGCAGGGAAGAATAGAGAGGAAGCGCTGGCGTCACTGGCGGCGTCGGCGGCGCGCAGCGCGCATGTGGTGGCGGCGTCCTGGATGGCGGAGCGCACGCCGCGCGGATTCCTGGAGCGGCATCGAACCGGGGCGCGATTCGCGGCGCTGCCGGCCACGCTCCAAGACGCCGCGCTCAAAGAGCTGGAAGGCTGGGCGGAAGCCGAGTTCGGATCGTTGGATGCAAGGTCTAATGAGCGGTACAATTTCGAGTTAGATTTGTTTGAAATCCCCTCGGAGGTTAAATGACGGAAACCGAAGATAATCCGATGTTCAGCGTGCTGGGAAAGAGGCTATTGAACGAGTCGCTTTCCGATGCCAGCGTACAGCGGGCGACGGAGGCGACACCGGATTATCCGATTCTGCCCTGGCTGAACGTGGTGAAGATCGGGGGTCAGAGCATCATGGACCGGGGGCGTGCGGCGGTGGGTCCGCTGGTGGATGAGATAG
>JAYTVY010000328.1:0-6911 GCA_043743755.1 Bryobacterales bacterium
CCGCCGCCGGTTGAGCGCGGCAGCCTGGGGGCGAGGAGCCTCGCGGCGCGCTGTTTCACAATGGGGGGATTCACCAGATGGAAGGCCATCCGAGAGCCCAGGATGACCAGGAAAAGCGCCGCGGCCACATGCAGCGACAGTGAAATGAATTGTGATTTGACGAGCCGCATGGAAGCGGAGCATGCAAGTTGCTGGCCGCGGGTTAAGTTGAACGGAATGGCTAAAGTGCTGGGACCGGGGAATAACACTGTATCCGGTTGTTCACGCCTTGCGCAGGGCGGCGCGGTTTATCCGCAGTGGTAATCTTTCTGTCATGAAGACTGGAACGATCCTCATGCTGGCGGCACTGTCGCTCCACGCGGCTGAGCTTACCTATCAGAAGCCGCCGCAGGTGGTGGAAGATGTGTTGAACGCGCCGGCGACCCCGGTTCTGTCACTGAGTCCGGCGCGCACGCACGTGATTTTGGCGCAACCGCTGCGGTATCCGCCTATCGCCGATCTCGCACAGCCCGCGTTGCGGCTGGCCGGGCTGCGGATGAATCCGAAGAACAATGGATCGCACCGAGGCACCTATGCAACGAAGCTGACGTTGAAGCGGCTCTCCGACGGCGCCGAGACAGTGATCGCGCTGCCGGTTGGCGCCAAGCCGGGAATTCCTCGCTGGAGTCCCGATGGCAGCATGTTTGCATTCACGAACACGGCCGCGGATCGAATCGAGTTGTGGGTGTGCGCCACGGCTACGGGCGTGGCGCGCAAACTGGACGGCGTGCGTTTGAACACGGTGGTAGCGCCGGGCTTTGGCGGCAACGATTCCTGGTTCCAGTGGACGGACGACAATCGGACGCTGCTGGTGGAACTGGTTCCATCGAATCGCGGTACGGTTCCGGCCGATGCGGCGGTACCGACGGGTCCGCATGTCCAGGAAAGCTCGGGCCGCGCAGGGCCGGTGCGCACGTATGAAGACATGCTGACCAATCCGCACGATGAGGATTTGTTCGACTATTACGCCACCGCGCAACTGGCGTTCGCCGATACGCAGAGCGGGAAAATTGCTGCCGTTGGGACGCCCGCCGTGTTCCAGAGCGTGCGGCCTTCACCGGATGGCAAGCACCTGCTCACGGTTCGGGTGCACCGGCCATATTCGTACCTGCATCCGATGAACGATTTTCCCAAGGAAGTGGAGATCTGGGACCGCGCCGGGAAAGTGGAGCGCAAAATCGCGAGTCTTGGGCTGGAGGATCGCGTGCCGATTCAGGGCGTGCCCGCGGGCCCGCGGAACTACATGTGGCAGCCCTCGACCCCAGCGACGTTTTTATGGGTGGAGGCGCTGGACGGCGGCGATCCGCGCAAGAAGGCGCCGTTCCGCGATCGCGTTCTGATGATCAAGGAACCTTTTCAAGCCGAGCCCGTGGAAGTGGTGCGCACCGAACAGCGGTTGCAGTCAATGACCATGGGGGAGAAGACCACGTTTGCTATCGTGACGGATTACGAGCGCGACAAACGCTGGACACGCGCCTTTGAAGTGGATCTGGAGAAGCCCGGCGCGCCACCCCGGTTGCTGTGGGAACGCAATGTGCAGGATCGTTATAAGGATCCGGGGCAGCCGGTGATGGCGCGGTCCGCGCGCCGCGGCGGAATATTGCAGGACGGCGACAACATTTACTTCTCCGGTCTGGGTGCGACGCCCGAGGGGGATCGTCCGTTTCTCGATCGTTACAACATCAAAACCCACAAGAGCGAACGGGTATTCCGGTCCGAAGCCAACAAGTATGAAGTCTTTGAAGGCTTGCTCGAAGACAACGGATCTAAGTTCATTACCCGCCGCGAGAGTCCCACCGAGCCGCCTAATTACTATGTGCGATCCGGCTCGGCGTTAACTCCACTTACTAAGTTCGCGGATCCAACTCCGCAGTTGCGAGGAATTGAGAAGCGGCTGGTGACTTACAAGCGCCCTGACGGCGTGCCATTATCTTTTACACTCTATTTACCTCCGGGATATCAAGCGCGGACAAGGTTGCCTACGGTGGTCTGGGCGTATCCGCTGGAGTTCAACGATGCCGATACAGCGGGACAGATCAGCGGGTCAACGCAACGATTCACGACCATTGTGGGCATGTCCCATCTGTTCTTCCTGCTGCAAGGCTACGCGATTCTAGACAATGCGGCAATGCCGGTGGTAGGCACGCCGGAGACGGTGAACAACACGTACATCGAGCAAGTGGTGGCCGACGCCAAGGCGGCGATCGACAAGGCGGTGGAGATGGGCGTCACGGACCGGGAGCGCGTGGGAGTGGGCGGGCACAGCTACGGCGCGTTCATGACCGCGAATCTGCTGGCGCACTCGGATCTGTTCAAGGCGGGCATCGCGCGCAGCGGAGCGTACAACCGGACGCTCACTGCATTTGGTTTCCAGTCCGAGCGGCGTACGCTGTGGGAGGCGCCGGAGACCTATCTGCGGATGTCGCCCTTCCTGCAGGCGGACAAGATCAAGCGGCCCATTCTGTTGATCCATGGCGAGGCGGACGACAATCAGGGAACGTTTCCGATACAGTCCGAGCGCATGTACCAGGCGATCCGGGGCAATGGGGGAATCGTGCGTTATGTGACGCTGCCGTTCGAGCCGCACGGGTATACGGCGCGCGAGTCGATCGAACATACACTGTGGGAGATGATCGGGTGGTTTGATAAGTATGTGAAGAATGCGGGCGGTGTTCATGAAGAGCAGATTAAATCGGCAAACCGTCCTTGACTCATCGCGTATAGTAGCTTAGGATTGAACTGCGTGAAACAAATTATCCAATTCGGGAAGTGCGTCGTCACTGAGGGCGCGCGCGGGGTGACCTGACCGGCTTGCAATAACATTCCGATTTCAAGAAGGGGGCGGCCATCCAACGGCCGCCCCCTTTTTTATGGCCGGCAAAGAGGTCCGAAAACGGCCAGTGCTGACACGAGAGCTGCGTCATACTGTGAGTGGTTCCATGAACATTGAAGTTTACGAACGGGCGCGGCTGGCGCGGGATGCGCGATTCGACGGACGCTTCTTCATCGGAGTGACGTCTACCGGGATCTACTGCCGTCCGATCTGCCCGGCGCCATCGCCGAAGCCGCAGAATGTGCGGTATTATCCGTCCGCGGCCGCGGCTGCTGAAGCGGGATTCCGGCCGTGCCTGCGTTGCCGGCCCGAAGCGTCGCCAGGAACGCCGGCGTGGCTGGGAGCATCCGCGAGCGTATCGCGCGCTCTGCGGCTGATTGCGGAGAGCGCCCTGGATGACGGCGGCGTGGAGAATCTGGCGGAGCGCCTGGGCATGGGATCGCGACATCTGCGCCGGCTGTTCCTGCGCTATCTGGGCGCGACGCCGGTGGCCGTGGCGCAAACGCGGCGCGTGCATTTCGCGAAGAATTTGATAGACGAAACCAGCCTGCCGATGACGCAGATCGCACTGGCCTCCGGATTCGGAAGCATTCGCCGTTTCAACGCGACGTTTCAGAAATTGTATGCTCGCACGCCACTCGAACTGCGCAAGGCGAACCGGCGTGAATTGAATGGCGGGGCAGGGCAGTACACGTTTCGTCTGGGTTATCGTCCCCCGTACGATTGGGATTCGCTGATCGGATTTCTGGGTGCTCGCGCGATCCCGGGAGTTGAAATGGTCACGCCGGGCGAATACCGGCGCACCATATTCATCGACGGCCGAGCCGGGAGTATCACGGTGCAGCCGGTCCGCGGAAAGGACAGCCTCGAGCTGAGGATTCGGTATCCGGATCCGGGATCGCTATTCCGGATCGTCGAACGCGTTCGGAAGATGTTCGATGCCGGCGCCGACCCGGCCGAGGTGGGGGCGCATCTGAGCCGCGACCGCACGTTGAAGCCGATGGTGCGCGCGCATCCTGGGTTGCGCGTCGCGGGATGCTGGGATGGGTTCGAAATGACGGTGCGCGCGATCCTCGGGCAGCAGGTGAGCGTGAAAGGCGCATCGACAATGGCGGGCCGCGTGGCGGCGGCCTACGGCACGGCGCACGAAGATGGCGTATTGTTCCCGCCGGCCGAAGCGCTGGCGGATAAGGATCTAACGGGCGTGGGAGTAACACGCCAGCGTGCCCGGTCCATTCGGGAACTGGCTGAGGCGGTGGCGAGCGGCGACATTGCGTTCGACGGAGCGCAGGATCCGCAACAGTTCGAAGCAAGCATCACGCGCATTCCGGGCATTGGTCCGTGGACCGCGCAGTATGTGGCGATGCGGCTGGGTGAGCCGGACGCGTTTCCGGCGGGGGATTTGTACTTGCGGGATGTCGCGGCGAACGCCGACAACTGGCGGCCGTGGCGCGCTTATGCGGCGATGTATTTATGGAGGAGGAGTCAGGATGAGGTATAGCTATTTGGATACGCCTATCGGCAGGCTGCTGATTGCGGGGGATGAGGATGCGGTGCGGCGGATCGATTTTCCTAAAGACGGGAAACCGGGGCGGCCGGAAGCGGGCTGGGAAGAATCCGAGCGCGGCACGGTGGGGGAAACGATTCGGCAGCTCCGCCAATATTTCGAAGGTGAACGGAGCGAGTTCGAACTGCCGCTCGCGCCCGCGGGGACTCAGTTTCAGAAAGCCGTGTGGGATCGGCTGCGGGAGATACCGTATGGCGAGACCATTTCGTATGGGGAGCTGGCGAAGCGCGTGGGCAATCCGAAGGCGTCGCGCGCGGTGGGGGCGGCGAATGGGCAGAATCCGATCCCGATTGTGATTCCGTGCCATCGAGTGATTGGGGCGAATGGGAAGTTGACGGGATTTGGCGGCGGGCTACCGGTGAAGGAAGCCCTGCTTGCGCTGGAGACGAGAGGGAAGTAGGGGCTGCGTCAGAAGTGGGTGCGGAAGGCGTCCGACAAAGAGTCTTCACTCCTTTGGGCGACGGCGGATTCCACGGCGGAGCGGATGCGCTCATCGCGGCGGTGAATGGATGCGAGGGCGACGATTGCTTCGCTGGCGGTATGAGCGCTGGCGCCGGCGACGAGAGAAAGCAGATAGGAGATCGCCGGCTCCAGTCTCTGGGTAGCGATGGACAAGAGCAGGATGCGGCGCAACGGGCCGCCGGTCGTGCGCTCCAGTTTTTCGCGCAGGATCTCAAAGGCCCGAGGCTGGCGCAATTCGCCTAATGCGAGGATGGCCGCTTCGGCTACCGCGGGATCGGGGTCGTCGAGATATCGAGCCACGAATGGCAGGGACTGCCGGGGATCAGCTGTCAAGAGTCCGGTGAAGCATTCACCCAAGACTTCCGGCACCGGATCGCCGATCAACACCTTGAGGCGGAGCGCGAGGATGCCCGGTTGTCCGGCGGCGAGCGCCAGGGCCCGCGCGGCGCCAGCCCGCGCTGCCGGCTCGGAGTCCTGCAACAACTCGACGATGTCCAGAGGCGCATCGGGATGACCGGTTTGCGCGAGGCCCAGAGCGCTGTGGACGCGCAGCGTCACCGAGACGTCATTCGGTCCTTCGATCTGGCGGTGACGGATGCCTTGGCGATACACATCGAGTCCTGAATATTCCAACGCGCAGAGCGCGCCCACGATCTCGGTCAGCGCGCCGCAGCCTTTGTCGAGCTTGTAGGGATTCGTTATGAGCCGGTCAAAGGCGGCCAGCAGCTCGGGAGTCAATTCCGCGAGGCGGGCTTCCGCCACGATTTTGGCGGCCTTCGCGACAGCCAGGCTCACCTTGCCGGCGAGCGCGGCTTTGAGCTCTTCAAGTGAGCCGGGCTGATTCGGATTCCGGCGCAGAACCGCGAGGCGGTCGAGCATTTCTTCCACGCGATCGGGCTTCTTCATCGGAATCCCACTTGAGCGAGGATGACGCCGAGCTCGCGACGATCGCCGGGTACAGAGAAAGTCTTGTCGATCGCAATGGACGCTATCGCGCTCTTGCCTTCCGGGCGCAACGCCGCGGACGAAAGTGTGTAAGCTCCGGGTTTTGGAAAGGTCTCCTGGAACACTTGCTTGCCGTCGAGGGAGAGGGTGACAGTGCGGCCGGGAGCCGCATCGGGAATCACCAGGCGCACGGTAAGCCGCTTCGGTTGCGCCGGCGATTTCAGGAGCAGGACCGCTCTCGCGCTCATCCAGCGCCACTGCCCGTCCTCGAGGTCGTAAATGCCGCTGACAATTTGTTCCGAGGCCTGCGGCGCGTTCATGGGCACGTCCTCGAGCCGCGGCTCCCGCTCAGTGAACACTTCGGCGCGCAGTCGATCGATGGGTCCAGCGGACACGTCGAACGGACGGAGACCGAAGAGCGTGGTGGAATATCCCGATTTCGCGCCGAGCCCGAATATTCGCAGCGGAAGCGATGGCCGGATCTCGGCAGCCGATAGCGGCACGAGAATGCCACCGCCGCCGCTGACAGCGACGGGGAATGCGAGGCTGCTCGATACCACCAGTTCGCCCGGATGCAAGGTCTGGCCGCGCAACAATGGAAGCGCGCCTTCGGATTCCATGTAATAACGCAGGCCCCACTCGCCGTTCACCCACACGCGGCGGGTCTCGGTCTGGTGGGCGAGCGAGCGCGCGAAAGTCCGGTATTCATCCCAATGCTGGTAGTTGACAATTGCCAGTCCCATACTCAACACCAGCTCGCACGCCGCGCCGGCATAGAGCCACTTCAAAGGCAACTCTCGCGACACTAGAATCGCGACGGGAAGCGCGATGGGCAGCAGGTAGCGCGCGGATCCGGCGAAGAACAAGACAAGAGCGGAGGCGAAGAACAGGAGCAACCAAGCGGCTGGAAATTCGCGCCAGCGTTCGCAGGCCGCTGCCAATACCAGCAAGCCGGCGCCTACCGACAGCCAGAACAGCGGGTTCACGTCCACGAATGCGAAGGGAATTCCAGCCAGCAGAACCCACCAGCGGCGGCGGAATGCGAGCAGCGGCAGGATTGGAAAA
>JAYTVY010000329.1:0-1507 GCA_043743755.1 Bryobacterales bacterium
TTTGATTTGACGAATCAAAGAAACTACCGTAGGGGGTGACCGCATCGACCATGTCGCTCACGGTGGAACGGCTGGTGCGAGGCGGGTATGTGTCGCGGATTCGCGACCAGGACGATACCCGGAGGGTTCAGCTTCGTCTAACCGAGTCAGGCGTGCGCATCAAGATCGAGAAGTCCGTACTGGATCCCGAGCGGGTGCAAGCGATGCTGGCGAACCTGAATCGCGATGACCGGCGGAAGGCGCTGGCGGGGCTGGGGCTACTGGCGCGGGCGTCGAGGCAGGCCATGCACGCGAAGGGAGAGCAGCGATGAAATGGGTTGTGTACGCAGGTATAGCCGCGGTGGCCATCGTGGTGTTGATCGTGTTGGTGGGGGCGATGCTGCCCAAGGGCCATGTGGTCACGCGTTCGGCTAGCTGCCGCCGGCCGCCCGAGGAAGTTTGGGCCGTGATCACCGGCGATCCCCGCTGGCGCTCCGATGTGCAAGGGTATCATCCGCTACCGGCGCGAAATGGCCATCGAACCTGGAAGGAACTCGACCGACGAGGCAGCGGCATCACCTTCGAGGAAGTGGAGGCGATTCCACCGCGGCGGCTGGTAGTCCGAATCGCCGACGCGAAGCTTCCCTTCGGCGGGGTCTGGACCTACGTCGTGACCCCGGACGCCGACGGCTGCACGGTCACCATCACAGAAAACGGCGAGGTTTACAATCCGCTGTTCCGCTTTGTTTCGCGGTTCATCATCGGTCACACGGCGAGTGTGAACGCGTATCTGAATAATCTGCGGCGCAAGTTCGGCGAGGGATGAAGTATGGGATAAGACTGATGATCCGCTTCGCGATACGGAGCCGCGACCGTCAGGGAGCGTTTTGGGAGTCGGTGATTTCACGAATGTACAGTGCACACGCTTGCTTACCGCGCGCGGCTCCTCCGTACGGAGCGTGGTCGGTAAGTGAACGAGGGGTCGGTAATGGGTAAGGGAGAGGAGGGTCGGCGTCAATGGGACAAGAAGCTAAATGCCGGGTGGAGTTCGAGGGGAAATCATCGCTCGGCAAGGCGCTGCTCGAAACCAACGAGCTTATCTTTCGCGGGGATTTCCGGCTCAAGATCCTGCATCGGGTAATTTCAACCATGGAAGCGCGCGACGGCCGCTTGGATGTCGTTTTCGAAGGCGGCAGGGCGGTGTTCCACCTCGGCGATGCCGCCGAGAAATGGGCCGCCCGCATTCGCAATCCGCCCAGCCGCCTGGACAAGCTGGGAGTGAAACCAGGGATGCGGATACGGCTGATCGGCCGCTTCGATCCGGCGTTTACCGACGAAATCAAGAACCGCGGCGCGCTCGTGGTTCGCGCTAAAGCCGAGCTGACGTTCCTGGCTGCGGGAGGTAAAGATCAGTTGCTGGAGCTGGCGTACTTGACGGACGGTCCGGTGTGGATTTTGTATCCTAAGGGCGTAAAGACGATTACCGAATCCGATGTCCTGGCGGCGGGACGGGCAGCGGGGATGGTGG